>JBKQKT010000727.1:0-7442 GCA_052147365.1 Candidatus Korobacteraceae bacterium
CACCGGGGGCTGGACGCGCATCGTGGTCGAGAAACCGTTTGGTCACGATCTGGCCTCGGCGAAGGCGCTGAACGCCGAGTTGCTGGCGCACTGGTCGGAGGACCAGATTTATCGCATCGATCACTACCTCGGCAAGGAAACGGTCCAGAACATCCTTGCATTTCGTTTCGCCAACGGCATCTTTGAGCCGATTTGGAACCGCCGCTACATCGATCATGTGCAGATCACGGTGGGCGAAACGGTTGGCGTTGAAAACCGCGGCGGATACTACGATACGTGCGGCACCCTGCGGGACATGGTGCCCAACCACATCTTCCAGTTGATTTCTCTCACCGCCATGGAGCCGCCCATTTCCTTTCAAGCGGATGCGGTGCGCGATGAACAAGCCAAGATTCTGCACGCCATCCAGCCGATGACGTCAGAGGATGTGCTCAGCCGCGCCGTCCGGGGTCAATACGGAGAAGGCCACGAGCAGGGCGAGCTCATGCCTGCCTACCGTGCTGAATCCAGCGTGGCGCCTGATTCGAATACCGAAACATTCGTCGCTATGAAGGTGCAGATTGACAACTGGCGATGGGCCGATGTGCCGTTCTACCTGCGGACCGGAAAGCGACTGCCACGGCGCCACACGGAAATCGCCATTCAGTTTCGCCGAGCCCCGTTCGTTCTGTTCCGCAACACCGCGGTCGAGCGCCTGGCGCCCAACTTTCTTGTGCTGAACATTCAGCCCGAGGAAGGCATCTCGTTAAGCTTTGGCGCCAAGATGCCCGGTCCGATTATGCGTCTGGGCACCGTGGACATGAATTTTGCCTATGCGGATTACTTCGGAGGCACGGCCGCCACCGGTTATGAGCGGCTGCTTCACGACTGCATGATCGGCGATGCTACATTGTTCCAGCGCGCCGACATGGTCGAAGCAGGCTGGAGTGTGGTAACTCCAATCTTGGATCTGTGGAAAGCGTTGCGTCCGCGAAACTTCCCGAACTACCCGGCAGGCACTTGGGGGCCGAAGGAATCCGAAGACTTGCTCGCGCGAGATGGGCGCAAATGGCGGATCAACAGCCATGAACCCGCTCACTCTAAGGCGACAGCCACCACCGGAGGCTGAGCCAGGCATGGAAGATGGTCCTGCTTTAAGGCTGAAGTTTTGGGGAGTTCGCGGGTCCATTCCAACCGCTTCTCGGGCCCACCTTGGCTTTGGGGGGAACACGACATGCCTTGAAGTGCGCTCCCGCGACGGCATCATTATTATCGACGCCGGGACCGGTCTCCGCGACTTGGGCAAACAGCTGGAATCTGAATCCAACGGAAGCAACATTCAGTTGCACTTCCTCATGACACATTTTCACTGGGACCATCTTCAAGGGTTGCCTTACTTTGCCCCGCTATACTCGCCGGTGGCCGACATCGTGTTTCACTCGTCGCATCCGCCAGAGCAATTGAAGAAGACATTGGAAGGCCAGATGACCAACCCTTATTATCCCGTCGATCTCGATTACTGCGGCTCTCGGAAGACGTTTGTCGACATTGGACGCGACTCGTTTCGCGATGGTGGAGTTTCGGTGCATCCGTTTAGTCTTCACCACCCCCAGGGCGCGACCGGATACAGAATTGAATCACAAGGCAAGGTGATTACACATGCCAGCGATCTGGAACATGGAGATGACAAGCTGGACAAAACCTTGCGGGAATACGCACAAAATGCCGACGTCCTGATCTATGACGCGCAATACACGCCGGAGCAATATCCTTCCAAGAAGGGATGGGGTCACAGCACGTGGCTGGAAGCGACACGCGTTGCCCAGGAATGCAAGGTGGGGCGCCTTGTGCTATTTCACCATGATCCCGACCATGACGATACCGCCATGAATGAGATATTGAACAACTCACGGACTCATTTCGAGAATACTGATGTGGCGACCGAAGGCTGGGAGATCCAGTTATAGTCCAATTTGGATGAGCCTGTTCCGCGGGACAGTTTTCCGCGCGTCTTAACGATCTGTTAAAGATCCTGGTTTTGCTCTGGCATTGCACTTTTTTCTTTTGATTTCGCTGTATTGATGAGAATATCGGGGCGCAGTTTCAACCTCAACTAGATGGGAAGAGCTGATCGCTCTCGGCATGAGCTTTCTCTATCCACTCGGGCCGAAAGTCTTACTCGCATTTTGAGTCGATGGAGAAATCTCAGACTGGGGCCAGAGACCACGTTCACGGAGGAGCGTGGCGCAAGGGAAAAGCCGTGGTCCGAAGCCGTTTCTGCCAAGCGCGAGCTTTGCATTGCCCGGTTCTGTTGGTGATCAGTGTGCTTGTGTCTTGTGCCCTATGCGTGGGGCAGCAGGCCCAGCGCATCCCCAGACAGCAACCCAGAAATGCCGCTGTCCTGGGAACGATCCACGATCAATATGGCAACGCAGTCTTCGGCGCCAATGTGTGCGTGGCGGAACACGCTAACAAGCCCTATTGCACAAACTCTAACGGCGAGGGAATCTTCCGCCTGGTGGATATCCCTGCGGGCGAGTATCAACTGGTGGTGGAAGCAGAGGGCGTTAAGACCACCTCGCCCCAGTCGTTGACGCTTGCAATCGGACAGATGCAGGCAGTGGACATCCGGGTCGAGGTGAGCCGAGGTCCGGCGGCAGGTGTCAACTCTCCCAGCGGTCTGCCGGGTCCCGCGAGAGCGCCAGCGGCGCCGGAAGTTTCCACCGCCGCCCCTTATTCCGGTTTGCGAAGCCCTCAACCACCCGAGATGGCGATGGTTACGCCTGAGGTTATACCAGGCGACCAGGAGAATTTCGCAGTTGAGCCGTATCGCTGGACCGTTGCCATGCCGGCCTGGGAACGATACCCGAGAGACCCAGGCGATTATCCTTACGTCAAAGGGCATTGGTACGATCCTTTCAATCGCAATCGCTGGAAGGGCGACTACCCGGTCTTCGGCCAGGATTGGTTCTTCAACTTTACCGGTACCAGCCTGACCGGTTTTGACCTGCGACGCCTGCCCGTCCCCAGCGGCTTGGGGTCGGAACGACCCGGTAGTTCAACATTCTTCGGCCACGACGAAGAGTCGTTTGTCGGACAGACTTTCCTTTTCTCCTTCGACCTGTTTCGCGGAGACACTACCTTCAAGCCGATCAGCTTTCAGGTCCACTTCACACCTGCGGTTAATTTGAATTTTCTCCAGACCCAGGAGCGCGGACTGGTGAACGTGAATGTCGAGGCAGGCACCAACCGATTCGATACGCACGTCGGACTGCAGGAAGGCTTCTTCGAACTGAAACTGCGCGACCTCAGCCCGAACTTCGACTTTGTCTCCATCCGCGCCGGCATTCAGGAATTTAACAGCGACTTTCGCGGCTTCATCTTCGTGGATGAGCAACCCGGAATCAGGGTCTTTGGAAACCTGCGCTCCAATCGGATCAACTACAACCTGGCGTACTTTTACATGCTGGAAAAGGACACCAACAGCGGCCTGAATACTCTTCAACCCCGCCAGCAACTGGTGGAGGTCGCCAACGTTTATGTGCAGGATTTCCTGACCAAGGGCTACACGACAGAATTCGTTTTTCTTGGCAACCAGGACCATCCTTCCATCCACTTCGACACCAACGGCTTCCTGGTGCGTCCCGCACCTATCGGCAATGTGGTAATCGAAAATGGAATTCCCAAACCCCACGGGATTAACGCCTACTACCTGGGCTGGACGGGCAACGGCCACATCAAGCGCATCAACGTGAGTAATGCCTTTTACCAGGCGCTCGGAAACGATAGCTTCAACACTATTGCGGGCCGTCCGGTAAACATCAATGCCCAGTTCGGCGCCCTGGAGCTTTCCATCGATAAGGACTGGCTGCGTTTCCGCGGCTCAGTGATTTACTCATCGGGCGACAGCGGGACTAGGATTGGCAGCTCCCGCTCGAGCACAGCCACCGGGTTCGATTCCATCGTCGACAATCAGCACTTCGCAGGCACTTCATTCAGTTTCTTCGACCGAGAAGGCATTCCACTCAGTAGCACAGGTGTAGCCCTGGTCACGCCGTTCAGCTTCATTCCTGACTTGCGGTCCAGCAAGGAGGAAGGCCAGGCGAATTTCGTGAATCCCGGCCTGCGCCTCTACAACCTGGGTGTCGACGCTGATTTGACTCCGAAATTGCGCGGCTTCGTGAATACGAATTACTTGCAATTCGACCATGTCCAGCCATTGCAGCTGGTGCTGTTCCAGCCCTCGATTCACCGCGCCATAGGCTGGGACTTCGGAGTGGGTGTCAACTACCGGCCACCATTATCAGAGAACATTGTGCTGACCACGGGAGTTTCCGCGCTTGTGCCAAGTGCTGGCTATATTGATGTGTATAACGGACACACATTATTGTCGGGATTTGCTGGACTTCGCTTGCAGTTTTGAGCAGAAAAGAAAGGATGCTGGTGCGACTCTGGGGAATTAGGTTCGTGGCAATTGTTGCGGGTCTCGCTTTGACGATGGCGATCTGCAGCCGGTTGGTTCGCACTGCCAATGCCCAACAGTCGCCGTCAGCGCAGATAAGCGGTTCGCAGCAGAAGGCCGATCAGCGAACCCAGCTTGTATTGATGGAGAGCCAGGAAGAAGCTGACCAGAAGTCAGCAGGCTGCAAGAGCTGCCACACCAAGTCCGACAGTGCTACCATGCATTCCTCCCCAGCCGTCCGATTGGGCTGTACCGATTGCCACGGTGGCAATGAAAAAGTCTTCGCTCCGCCACAGTCTTCTCCGCACTCGGCGGAATACATCACGGCCAAAAACCAGGCGCATCCTCAACCGCACGTGCTCAGCAACAATAACGGTGGAGCGCTGCCGGTGCGTGCGTACACAGCCTGGCTCAAGGAAAACCCAGCCTACATTCGCTTCATCAATCCCGGAGATCTCCGCATCGCGGCGCACACCTGCGGCCGCTCTGGTTGTCATCTACCCGAAGTGCAAAAGGTCCGGACCAGTATGATGTCGCATGGCGCCATGCTCTGGGGCGCAGCACTATACAACAACGGCGGGCTTCCGCTGAAGAACCCCCACTTCGGTGAAAGCTACTCCGAGAATGGTGTGCCGCAGCGGCTGATCAGCGTCCCACCGCCGACGCCGGAGGAAACTCGTACCAAAGGCGTGCTCCCGGAGCTCGAGCCGCTGGAGCGCTGGGAAATTTCTCAGCCGGGTAACGTATTGCGCGTCTTCGAGCGCGGTGGGATGGAAAAAGGGGACATCGGTAATCCCGAGTTGGACGAAGATCCCGGCAAGCCTGACGTTAAGCTGAGTGACCGTGGCTTCGGAACCAAGCTTCGTACCGACCCTGTCTTCCTCGGATTGCAAAAAACGCGGTTGCTGGATCCCCTTTTGTACCTGCCCGGCACTAACGACCAGCCCGGCGATTACCGCAACAGTGGCTGCAGTGCATGCCATGTGGTCTTCGCCAACGACCGCTCCCCAGTGCATTCCGGGCCCTACGCGCAATACGGCCATTCCGGATTCAGCGCCACCGTCGATCCGACCGTGCCCAAAGGCCAGTCGGGACACCCGATCAGGCACGAGTTCACGCGCGGTATGCCGTCCAGCCAATGCATGGTCTGCCACATGCATCCCGGCACCAATATGGTCACCACCTACTTCGGATACACGTGGTGGGACAACGAAGTGGATGGCGAGAAGATGTATCCCACCGCGCAACACAATCCCACTCCGCAGGAGCAGTATGACGTTAACGTGCGGAATCCCGAAGGGTCCACAGCGCGCGGCAAGTGGGCCAGCGTGCCGTTTCTCGACACCGTCGGCGGCGAGGAATTTCTGAGCACTCTGAAGTACACCCAGTTCGCTGATTTTCACGGCCATGGCTGGAACTACCGTGCGGTGTACAAGCGCAACATGGAAGGCGCGTTGCTGGACAAGGACGGCGCGCCGATCTCGCCAGACGATCCGGACAAATTCAAGAAAGCGGTGCACCTGATGGACATCCATCTGGAGAAGGGGATGCACTGCGTGGACTGTCACTTCAGCCAGGACAACCACGGCAACGGGCGCCTCTACGGAGAGACGCGCAATGCAGTTGAGGTTGACTGCGTTGACTGCCACGGCAGCATTCAGGCGCGCACAACGCTGAAAACCTCCGGGCCCGCCAAGCCCGAGGGTGGCACCGACCTCAGGCTGCTGCGCACGCCCTGGGGAGACCGGCGCTTCTATTGGCAAGGTGACCGGCTGTTCCAGCGCTCGATGCTGGAGCAGGACAAGCAGTGGGAAGTCAAGCAGGTGCTGGATACCATCACACCCGGAAATTCCAATTACAACGAAAAGGCCCGCTTCGCCAAGACCGTGCGCGTTGATGGCAAGACCTGGGGCACGACGGCCGGTGGGGACTCAGCAAATCCGCTGGCGCACCGCAACGAACGCATGACCTGCTATAGCTGTCACTCGGCGTGGATTCCAACCTGTTTCGGTTGCCATCTGGAAATGGCGGCCAACCGCAAAATGCCCATGCTGCACAACGAAGGCATTACCACGCGCAATTGGACCTCCTACAACTTTCAGATTTTGCGCGACGACATCTACATGTTGGGGATTGACGGCACCGTCACCGGGCATCGAGTAGCGCCTGTCCGGTCCGCCTGTGCGGTTCTGGTCAGTTCCCAGAACTCGGACCGCGACTGGATCTATTACCAACAGCAGACTGTTTCCGCGGAAGGCTACAGTGGGCAGGCCTTCAGTCCATTTGTGCCGCACACCGTCCGCACCAAGGAGACCCGCACCTGCACCGATTGCCATGTTTCCTCCAAAGAGGACAACAATGCGTGGCTGGCGCACGTGCTGATCCAGGGCACCGGCTTCATGAATTTCATGGGCCGCTACATCTACGTGGCGAATGGAAAAGAGGGCTATCACGCTATTGCTGTCGCGGAACACACCGAGCCCACCGCCATTCTAGGTAGTGATTTCCAGAAGGTCGCTTATCCCACGAACTACGAGCAACACCTCAAGAACAATGGCGAACTCAAAGAGGCTTACCACCACGATGGAAATGTCCTCGACCTGCAGGCGCGCGGAGAGTACCTGTACGCCGCAATGGGAGAGGGCGGCTTGCGCGTCTTCGACATTGCGAATCTTGACGACAAGGACTTCTCAGAAAGGATGACGACTGCTCCGGTTTCGCCACTCGGCCAGAAGTTCTACGTAAAGACGAAGTACGCTCAGGCCGTGGCTTCGCCCACCACGCTGGGCGTCGATCCGTTGCGCTCGCAGAACCCCGAGAACGAGGAGCAGCCCATGCTTCCTTCTCATTTGTTTTACGGATTTCTGTACGTCGCCGATAAGTATGAGGGACTGGTCATCGTCGGCAATCCCAACCTCAAGGCCAAGACGCCCGGTGTGGGCACGCTTCTCGACGGAAATCCCAGCAATAACTTTCTGCAACGGGCGCTGGCGTTCAATCC
>JBKQKT010000728.1:0-8407 GCA_052147365.1 Candidatus Korobacteraceae bacterium
AGTTCACGGTTCACCAGAATTCGGAGTGCCTGGAAAGTTCGTGTCGCCGGATGAATGCGCCGTTCCGCCTGGTTCATTGGCCGGGCCGCGGCCGAGATAACATCCGCTAGTTCTGCGGTAGTCTTAATCGGCCGCGCCCGAACAATGGCTCTGGCGATTCTCCGCGACCTCCTTTCCTCACCGAATTCGTAAATCGCGTCGGCAAGCTCGCGCTCGTCGAAGCGGTTTACCACTTGTTCGGCGGTCAGCCCGGAACGCGAATCCATCCGCATATCCAACGGGCCTTCCGCCTGAAAACTGAATCCACGCGCCGCGTCCTCCAACTGCATGGAGCTGACGCCGAGATCGGCTAGTAAGCCATCTGCAGTTGCCGTCGTCACGTGCTGCGCCACCTGCGCGAAAGAGGCATGCACCAACTCAACCTTGGGCCAGTCATTGGCCAGTTCCGGAGGCGGGTTGCTCAGCCGCTCGCCTGCGCGGTGCAACGCCGCCGGATCCTTATCGAAGCCAATCAAACGACCCTGTGCGCCGAGGCGTTTTGCGATTTCCCAACTGTGCCCGCCCAGGCCCAGGGTTGCGTCGATATAAGTCCCGCCGTACTGCACGGCCAGAAATTCGATCGCTGTTTTTGAAAGAACTGCCACATGGCCAAACTTTTTGCTGCCGCCATGTGCGCCCCCGGGGGCGCGGTTCGCTTCTGAAAACCCGTTGTCCATTCACTCCCATTCCGTCGCGAATGGAACCTGAAACCTGACTCGCTCTAAATCCCCAAACGATCCAGTTCTTGTTCATCCTCAGTGGTAAGCGGCTCCTGCACTTCGTTGCGCAGCGCTTCCGCGTTCTGAACCTCGAGGAACTTCACCCGCCCGCTGACCGCAACTTCACCCTTCAACTCCGCTGACTCGCGCAGGATTGAGGGCAGCAGCAGACGGCCTTGTCCATCCATCTCCACCGACTGGCCGTAATAGCTGGTCCGCTTCAACAACCGCTGTTTGGACTTGTTGAAATTGGACACCGAACTCAACTTTCGCTCGATCTCCTCCCATTCCTGAAGGGGATATACTTTGGCACTCTTGCCATCCCAACTGGTGATATAGAATTGCGCAGCGTAGTTCTCGTCGAGCAGGCGCTTGAATTCCGCGGGCACCTTGAGGCGCCCTTTTTCGTCGAGCCGGGTTAAATGCGTGCCGCGAAACATAACGTCCGACTTTGGCTCTTGAAATGGAGGTGAACATTACCGGTCCCAAATGGCGCCAGCGAGCCGATTGCAGCGCACGTTGGGCGACAAAAACATTTCGAACCACTTGCTCCAAGAGCTGAGATTTAGACCACAATCTACCACTTTTTACCACTTCTATTGGAGCAATAGTACTCCTAAACTGTTGCCTGTCAAGAGAAAATTGCAATTATTTTGAGCGCTGCAGATCAGGGCAGGCCAGTCACAACCTCTGGTAGCGGTCCAGCCGATAAAACGCAACGAATTGCGTTTACTCTGTAGGTTCCCGCAAGGTATGTCACGCGAAACCAGGCGAAAAACATATGAGCCAGCGGTTTGAGGCCGAGCAATGGATCGCGGTTCCAGTGCCGCATGTTTTCGCTTTCTTTGCCGATCCCCGTAACCTGCCGCGCATCATGCCGCCCAAACAAGCCACCGTGGTGCAGTTGAATCTGGTTCCACCGCCTTTTCCTGCTGACGCGATCCCGTCCGATGGCGAGCGCATGGCTGGCGTCGGCACGAAGATCGTCTTTAAGTTCCGTGCCATTCCGCATCTCCCGATGCATGAGAAGTGGACTGCGCTCATCACCGAGTTCTCGCTGAATGAATATTTCGTCGATACGCAACAACAAGGCCCTTTCCGCCGTTGGCATCACACCCACGCTTTTGAAGCAAAGACCGTCAACGGCCGCGACGGCACACTAATTAGCGACGCGGTGGAATACGAAGTCGGATTCGGAATAATTGGAAGGATGCTGGAGAGGTTGCTGTTTCAGCGCATGTTGCACACCACGTTCGAATACCGCAAGCAGGCGCTGGAGCGGATCTTCAGTTCGCAACCGCCCCTGGCAGCTTCCCCTTAGAGCCAGCTTCGCCTGCTGTTCTTGGGCCCCTGTAACGAAATGCACTATGCTTCACACATGGACTTTCTTGCCCTTACACGCAAGCTGATCGACATTGAGTCCACTACTGGACAGGAAGCCGCTGTCGGTAACGCACTCGCCATTGAATTAGCCGCTCTCAGGTACAACGTGGAGCGTATGCCCGTTGAAGGTGATCGCTTCAACGTGTGGGCGACGCATTCTGGATATCCGAATCCTGAGTTGGTGCTCTCCACGCACATGGACACGGTACCCCCATTCATTGCTTCGTCGGAGACAGAGGACCGCATCTACGGCCGTGGGTCATGCGACGCCAAGGGCATCATCGCGGCGCAGATCGCAGCGGCTGAGAAACTAAAGTCCGCAGGTATTTATGTCGGACTGCTGTTTCTGGTTGGCGAAGAGCGGGACAGCCAGGGCGCCCAAATTGCCAATCAGCAGCCAAGTGGGGCGAAGTTCCTGATCAACGGCGAACCTACCGAAAACAAGCTAGCCATTGCCTCAAAGGGTACGTTGCGTGTGGAACTCGTTGCGCGCGGGAGGATGGCGCACTCTGCCTATCCTGAGCTCGGCGAGTCGGCGATCGAGAAGCTGCTGGACGCGCTTGATAAGGTCCGCAGGCTGAAGTTGCCAACCAATCGCAAAGCCGGACCGTGCACGATGAACATTGGCCTGATCGAAGGCGGCCGTGCGCCAAATGTGATTCCCGATTACGCCTGCGCGCATTTGCTCTATCGCCTGGTTGGTCCCACCGAGGAATTGCGTCTGCAGATAATTTCCGCTGCTGGCGACAAGGCCGAGCCTAACTTCGTCCTCGAAATCCCCTACATGGAGTTCACGACGGTGCCTGGAATTGAGACCATGATCGCCGCCTTCACGACGGACATTCCTGCGCTGACAGCTTGGGGGAGGCCTCTTCTGATCGGCCCGGGCTCGATTCACGTCGCTCACACTGAGGGCGAGTACATCGAAAAGCGGGAGCTTCTGGAGGCAATTGACCTTTATGCGAGAATCGCAGGTCAGTTGCTTGGCCGCGATTAGTACCCGGAAAAAGATCGCTCTTGTGGCAGGCGGGCGTTTCTGATATCCATCTTTCGCCGGCATACCTCCGAGCCGGTTTCACATGCCACGTAAATCGCTCACCGCGAACCAGCCGAAGAAGTCCGCCAAAACCGCGGCGCCGGGATATCGTTTGGATCGTGGAATTCCGTTACCTCTCGGCACAACAGTACATCGCAGCGGCGTTAACTTCTCCATTTTCTCGAAGCACGCGACCTCCTGCACTCTGGTGCTGTTTAGGCCATCGGCCGATGACCCTTTCGTCGAATATACCCTCGATTCGCGCTCAAACCGAACGGGACAGATATGGCATGCGTTTGTCGAGGGCCTCGACGCAGGGGGGCAATACGGCTACCGCTTCGACATGCAGCCCAATCCCAATGCGCGAGTGCATCGTTTCGATCCATCGCGGGTATTGCTCGATCCCTACGCGCTCATGTTGTCGCACGGCGGAGCATGGGGCGAATATCCACCCGGAAAGCGGCCTTACCGAAACAGCGTTGTGATCGAGAACCACTTCGATTGGGGCAACGATCAGCCACTCAACATTCCTCTGGTTGACAGCGTGATTTACGAGATGCACGTGCGCAGCTTCACGCGGCACTCGTCATCGGGCGTCGAACATCCCGGCACGTTTGCCGGACTTATCGAGAAGATTCCCTATCTTAAGAAGCTTGGCATCACGGCGGTCGAACTTCTGCCAGTCGCCGAGTTCGAAGAATCCGATACGGACCGCGTTAATCCTTTCACCGGCGAACCGCTGGTGAATCTGTGGGGCTATCAGACGGTGGCATTCTTTGCGCCCAACACGGCGTACTCCTCGAATCGTGGCGACGGCGAGCAGGCGCGGGAGTTCAAGCGGCTGGTTAAGGCCATGCATGAAGCGGACATCGAGGTGATCCTCGACGTAGTCTTTAACCACACTTCCGAGGGCGACGAGCTCGGACCGACATGGTCGTTCCGCGGAATTGATAACTCAACGTACTACATCGTCGATCCTGAGACCGGCAAGTACATGAACTACAGCGGCTGCGGCAACACTGTGAACGCCAACAACCCTGTGGTGCGCGATTTCATCCGCGATTGCCTGCACTACTGGGTGATGGAGATGCACGTGGACGGGTTCCGCTTCGATCTCGCCTCCATTCTTGGGCGCGGCCAGGACGGTTCTGTGTTGAAGAGCCCGCCATTGCTGGAACGTCTGGCCTATGATCCCGTACTCGCCAACACCAAGCTCATTGCGGAAGCCTGGGACGCCGCCGGTCTGTACCAGGTCGGCACATTGCCGTCATGGGGACGTTGGGCTGAATGGAACGGCATCTTCCGTGATGATGTGCGCAAGTATGTCAAAGGCGATGCATGCATGACGTCGGCCCTCGCAACGCGTTTGCTCGGAAGTCCTGATCTTTACCTCACCAGCGCGCGTGAGCCCTACCACAGCATCAATTTCGTAACCTGCCATGACGGCTTCACGCTGAACGACCTGGTTTCCTATAACTACAAGCACAACCTCGCCAACGGCGAAAACAACAAGGACGGCACCGACGCGAACTTCAGCTGGAACTGCGGCGCTGAAGGCCCGACCGACGACCCCGCCATCAATGAGTTACGCTTGCGGCAGTGCAAGAACTTCGCGGCCATTCTGTTGGTTTCGCATGGCGTGCCGATGATCCTGGCTGGCGACGAAATTGGCCGCACGCAACAGGGAAACAACAACGCCTACTGCCAGGACAATGAAATAAGTTGGATTGATTGGCGCATGGCGGAGAGCAATGCCGGCATGCTCCGCTTCTTTCAGTTGATGATCGCGTTTCGTAAGCGCTGTCTCCTGCTGCGCCGGGAGAGCTTTCAGCTGCACGGAGAAGCAGGCTTCCACATCACCTGGCACGGCGTAAAGCGGATGAGGCCCGATTGGAGCGAGGCTTCGCGCACAGTCGCTATGCAATTGACCCAACTGCGGGAGAACGGCCTGCGTGACGACCTCCATTTCATTGCCAACGCGTATTCGGGAGAGCTGGAGTTTGAGTTGCCGCAAATCGGGGAACGCGAGTGGTTTCGTCTGGCTGACACTTCCCTGCCCTCGCCTCAGGACATTGCTGAAGAAGACCTGGAATTTCCCTTGCTGTCGCAGGAGAGCTATCGCGTGCAGCCGCACAGCGTGGTCATCTTCGTAGCCAAGTAAGCGTACGCCGGTTACGCTTAGCTAGCGGGAGCGCCGCCGATAATCTCGAACCTTCCACTCTCGGGATCCGCTGCCCAGATTGAGCCATCTCCAATGTCGTACACCCAGCCCCGAACCTCCGCTTCGCCGCTGAGGATTCGCGAATGAACGCTGGGATGGCTCTTCAGGTTCTCGATCTGTGCCAGTACGTTGTACTCGGTCAGCAGGCGCAGCTTCTCCTCGTCGCTGGCGCTGGCATGATCGCGCAGCGTGCGGTGTCGCGCCTCGGATACGTGCCGCATCCATTCCTGCATGGCGGGCAGGCCGTGCGCCTTCTCGGGATGAAGCACAGCCTTCATCACCCCACAGTCGCTGTGACCACAGATAATCACCAGGGGCACTTTGAGCACGAGCATGGCGTATTCGACGCCAGCCGAAACTCCGCCCACGAACTCGCCGTAATGAGGCACAAGGTTTCCGGGGTTTTGCTCAATGAAGATTTCGCCAGGCCCAGTCTGCGTGATCAGGCTCGGAACGACTCGTGAATCGGCGCAGCCAATAAACAGCGCCAGCGGTTCCTGCCCGCGCTTAAGAGACTCAAACTTGGAGCGCTGAGCGGGATATACCTCGGTCTGAAACGTCGAAACCCCTTTGATGATTCTTGCCAAAGCTTCCTGACTTTTCATCACGATCTCCGTCATGCAGCCACTCGCCAAGAGCTGCTCAGCCTGGACGAATAATTTACTGGTCAATTATCACAGGTTCACAGCATCGTTACCGCTTGAAGAATGACACCGTCCCTCGCTTTTGTTGTGTCGCGCCGCCCTCGAAAAACCGCCCGCTCTTCCCTGCTAGACTGAACGCTTATGTCTGAGACAACCAACTCGCTGACGCGAGCCTCCTCTGCCTATCTGCGTTCGGCGATGCATCAGCCCATCCAATGGCACGAGTGGGGCGAAGAAGCTTTCGCCAAGGCGCAGCGCGAAAACAAGCCGATTCTGCTCGATATCGGCGCGGTGTGGTGCCACTGGTGCCACGTGATGGACCGCGAGTCATACGAGAACGCCGAGACAGCTGAGATCATCAACCAGCAATTCATTGCGGTTAAGGTTGACCGCGACGAACGGCCCGACGTGGACAGTCGCTATCAACTTGCGGTGTCAGCGATCGCTGGTACTGGCGGCTGGCCCCTCACCGTTTTTCTCACGCCGGATGGCCGCCCCTTCTACGGCGGCACCTACTTCCCGCCCGATGATCGCTGGGGCCGGCCTAGCTTCAAGAAGATCCTGCTGGCGATTGCCGACGCTTATCGTGAACGCCGCGACGAGGTGCTGAAATCGGCCGACGAAACCATGAACATGCTAGCCGGCGCCGAAGGTTTTGCCGGGCGCAAAACGGACTTCTCGCCGCGAATCGTTGGCATCATGGTGCAATCGGCGCTGCCCATCTTCGACGAAAAATACGGTGGATTCGGCAGTGCGCCGAAGTTTCCTCACCCGGCCGCGCTCGATCTGCTGATGGACTGGTACGTTCGCACTCGCGAAGAACGCGTCGCGACCGTCATCACAACCACGCTTACACGGATGGCGCAAGGGGGCGTCTACGACCAACTTGCCGGCGGTTTCCATCGCTACTCGGTGGACGAGCGCTGGATTGTGCCGCACTTCGAGAAGATGTCCTACGACAACTCCGAGCTGCTGAAGAATTACGTTCACGGATATCAGGTCTTCGGCCATGAGTTCTATGTGCATGTCGCGCGCGACATTGTCCGCTGGATGGACGAGTGGCTGAGTGACCGCGAGCATGGCGGCTTCTACGCCTCGCAGGATGCCGATATCAATCTCGACGACGACGGCGATTACTTCACCTGGACCGTGGACGAAGCCAAGGCTGTTCTGAGACCGGAGGAATTTCAGGCGGCGGCACTGCATTACGACATAAGCGAGGCTGGCGAGATGCATCACAATCCGGCCAAGAATGTGCTGTGGGTAAGCGCGCTGCCGGAAGAGATCGCCTCACGCCTGGGCATCGAGGTGGCAAAGGTGCTGGATTTGCTGGCTTCCGCGAAAACGAAGCTGTATGCCGCCCGCCTCAAGCGGCCCACTCCGTTCGTTGACAAGACGGTTTACGTGAACTGGAACGCGATGTGCGTGTCCGCTTATTTGCAGGCGGCGCAAGTGCTTGGGCTCGATAACGCGCGTAAGTTTGCGTTGCGTACGCTGGACCGCATTCTGGCCGAGGCGTGGGATGCTGAGCGCGGAATGTCGCACGTCATTGCCTATTCCGACCCGACGGCGGAGAAGCGCTTCGTACGCGGCCTGCTGGATGACTACGCGTTCACCGCGCTGGCTTGCCTAGATGCATATGAAGTCACCGGTGCCATAAGCTATTTTAAGTTTGCCCAGCAGATTGCCGACGAGATGATTCGCCGCTTTGGCGATCCCACGTCGGGCGGCTTCTTTGACACCGAAGCTTCGCTGGAGGAGAAGCTCAAGCTGGGGGCATTGTCAGCACGGCGCAAGCCATTTCAGGACGCGCCCACGCCAGCGGGCAATCCAAGTGCGGCCATTGCGTTACTGCGGCTGTACGCCTACACCAACGACGCGACGTATCGCGACAAAGCCGAAGACACACTCGAAGTTTTTGCCGGCGCGGCGGAGCAGTTTGGAATTTATGCCGGCACGTATGGGATTGCCGCAACGTGGATGTCGAAGCCGCACACGCAGGTTGTGGTGGTCGGCGAAGACGAGCAAGCACTGGCGCTGCTACGAGCGGCTGTTGCACCGTTTGCGGTGAATAAATCGGTTGTACATCTGACAGACAGCGAAGCTGTGGCGCAGAATCTGCCACCGGTGCTCGCGGAGACCATCCCCAACCTTCCTGCTTTGAAGTCAGGAAAGTCGATTGCCATCGTTTGCACGAATTTCAGCTGCCGCCCGCCGGTTGACAGTCCCGAGGAATTGTCGGCATTACTACGGGAGGCGATTTCCACTACGTAAGGGTTTATAGAAAGTTGCCGATGAGAGCGGCAGGCAACACAAGGGTTGTGAAGGGGGTAAACGGCGGCGCGAACCTGCGCCGCCTGTTTTA
>JBKQKT010000729.1:0-6455 GCA_052147365.1 Candidatus Korobacteraceae bacterium
GAAGGATTCTTCCAAGCGGTCGAGCATCTGGTTGAAGGTGCCGGCCAGCGATGCCAGTTCGAACGGATAGCCGTCCGGAAGAATGCGCTCGCGCAAGTTTTTGGAACTGATGTGGCGGGCGGTCGTGGCGATTTCCTCTACGGGGCGGATGCCGTGTCGTGCAACCTGGTATCCGACCAATGGAAAAATCACGAAGGTTGCCAGCAGGATGGCCCAGAACCAAAACCGATAGCGTGCCAGCAGCGCCTCTTTTTGCGAGATATCTATCGCAATTTGAAGGGTGTAATTTTGATTTGCCAGGGAACCGACCGGAGCCTCTGCGCTGGTCACGCGAAAGCCCTGGCCGGACTTGCCTTTCATGCGAATGGTGCGATCCGGGCGGCTCTGGGTTTGACTGGCTAATTGTTCGAGGTCCAATAGATCGGCCATGCCTGGCGTCATTAACAGCAGTGTGTTTCGTTGATCCAGCAGGCGAATATAGAATTGCTCGTATCGCCGCGCGGCCGATTCCAGCTCAATTTCTTCGCGCAGTGCGTCCCAGTCGTCGGGTCTCTCGCGCAACATCGTCCGCAGCACGTGCACCTTGTCGGCGAGGAACAGATCGGTGCTTTTCTCCAGTTCGCTTTCCAACACTAAATAGAGACTGGCGGTGGCGCAGAAGACCAGAAACAAGCCGGCCAGCGCGTAGCCAGCCGTTAACCGGAAGGCCAAAGTACCCCACAAGCGTGAGAGCGGCGCGAGTCTACTGGTCGGATTCAAGGACATAGCCGGCGCCCCTGACGGTGTGAATGAGTTTGAGCGAGAACGGATCGTCCACCTTGCTGCGCAGCCTGCGCACATTGACGTCCACTACATTGGTGTCGCTGTCAAAGTTCATGTCCCAGACCGCTTCGGCGATCAGAGTTCGAGACAGCACCTCGCCCGCGCGCCGCGTCAGCAGGGACAGAAGGACGAACTCTTTGGAAGTCAGATCCAATCGCTGTCCGGCACGCGTGGCCCGCTGGCGCAGTAAGTCGATTTCCAGGTCCGCCAAGCGAAGCGTCTGTTGCGCGCGCGAAGGCCCACGGCGCAGCAATGATCGCACGCGTGCCAGCAATTCGGAAAAGGCGAACGGTTTCACCAGATAATCGTCCGCGCCCAGTTCGAACCCTCGAACCCGCTCGTGTACGGCATCGCGAGCGGTCAAAAAAAGTACCAGCGCGCGCCGGCCTTCCTGGCGCAAGCGACTGAGAACCTGCCAGCCATCCAGTCCGGGAAGCATCACATCGAGAACGATGAGATCGAACTCCAATTCCTGAGCGAGGTGCAACCCATCCAATCCATCTCCCGCGACATCGACAACGAAGCCCGCCTCCCCAAGCCCCTTCTTCAGGAACTTGGCAGTCTTGGCTTCATCTTCGACGACCAGAATTCTCATGACTAGCCAGCCTAGAACGTAAATCGTGCGGAAAACTGCAACGACCTGGGAAGACCGTTGGGGCTGATTTCCTGGAGGGCTCCGAAATTGCCCGGGCCCGAATTGGGGACTAAGTAGCAGGTCTGGTTTGGCGTCATTCCGTCGCCGCAATTGGACCCGATGGGGTTGTATTGAATCTGGTTGATGCCGTCTCCGTTTTGCACGTAGTAGTTGGCGTGGTTGAACAGATTGAAAGCTTGCACCTGGATTTGCAGTTCCTTGCCTTCGCGGATCTCAAAGCTACGGGCCAAGCCGAGGTCAATGCGCTCCAGCCAGGGGCCGTAGAAGGAATTAATTCCGATGCCGGGTGTGGGTCCGGCGCCGTTGATGCCGCCGGCGGTGGCCGCGGTATCCTGGTTGAAGGCGGTGTCGTTCAGGTTGTCGTTGCCGGGTGGGAGAGGTTGTGGGTTGCCGCAATTGCCGAATGACAGGGTGGAACTGGTGCAGGCAGTGCCCAACAAGCCCGCGTAGGGACGGCCGGAAGAGAACTCCATGATGCTGCTCAGGGTCCAACTGGAGAGCAATTTTCGGCCGGTGTCGGACGTGGTCAATTGTTCGAGTCGGGGCCGATAGACTCCGGCGAAAGTAATGCGGTGCCGTTGATCTAACAACGACGGAGCATGGGTGTTGCTGAAGTCGAACTGATTGTTGAAATCCATGCCGTCGAGCATGATGCTCTTGGCGAAGGTATAAGAAAATTGCAGCGCAAGGCCTCGTGTCATGCGGCGCTGCAATTGCACGAAGAAAGAGTTGTAATAATTTTGCGCCGGGCTGACGAGCTCCTGAATCTGGCCGATAAAGCTGGGATCGACGATGCGGCCCTCCGAGAGCAGACCATTATCCATAGTCGGCAGGGTGTAAGTTGGCCCATTGCATGAGGACGGCGTGGCAGCGCCGGAAGGGCAAACGATGTACGTGGTTGAGCCTTGCAACGGACGCAGGTTCGCGTCGTAGGCGCTGCCCGAAATAATGTGCACCCCGTGATTAAACATGGTGCCGATACTCAGGGTTGTGTTCTCGAAAATTTCGCGCTCAATCTGCAAACTAGCCTGGATAATATTGGGCACCCTGAAGTGCGGAGAGACCAGGGAAATATCAGGCTCCCCGAACAGAGGGGAATCGGCGGGGAGAATATTGGGGAAAGCGGGCATCTGCTTGCTTGGCGCACCTGAGATGTAACTGGTACTTGCCTCCGACTGCTGTGAGAGCAGGCCGTTCGAGATCACCGCGTTGCGATAGTTCAGCCCGTTCATGTTGGTATAGAACATGCCGAAGCCGCCGCGCACCACCGTCTTTGATGCGGGCTGCCAGGCAAATCCGAAACGCGGAGCCAGACGTTGAAACTGGTTGGGATACTGGCCGGTGGGCGAGTAGAGTGGGTTTTCCGCCGGTTGCGGGTAGACTTGGAAGTCCTCGCGCAAGCCCATTTCGAGCGTCAACTTGGGGAAAGCGCGGAAGGTGTCCTGTACGTAGAATCCATAGTAAGGCACGGCAAAAGAAAAAGTCGGGTTTCCCGCAGCCTGACTGAAAGTGATGTACTCTCCGAGGGCAAAAGCCTCCAGGTTTGGAAACTCATAACTGCCAAGAGGTGACCCGAACTCGACGGCCTCGTTCGGATCCGCCCCGCCGTCATTGGTGTCCGAGTCTCGGGCTCGGTTGAAATCGAAGCCGAATTGCAAGGTGTGCTTGCCAATTATGTAGTCGACCCGGTCGGACAGAGAGTACGGCCGTTCAAATACTTCCCCGATGGAGAATGGCGCGTTGCCTACAACCAAAGCGGCCGGGCTATCCAGTATTATCGTGGGCGTGTTAGGCGCCAGGCCGGTCGGTGTTGCACTTTCATTGTCTTGGGAAGTGCTGGCATGAAATTCGTTCAGCATTGTTGAAGAGAACGTGTGCGTCCATCCCACGCTGGCTTGAAAAGTGCGCACGTAGGCATTCGCCAGGGTTTGCGTTCCGTAGTTACCCACAGTAGGGTCGGTGATGACGCCTCCGGGCGAGTTGAAGCGGTTATAGTTCAAGCTCAGGAACAGGCCATCGCGCGAACTGGGCTGATAATCCAATCGGGGAGTGATCACCCAATCGTCGCGCTTTCTGGATCTGGTACCGAGATTGGAATTCAGAGCGTTGATCGCGTTCGAGACTTGAGGGAGATAGTACTTGTCGAACAGCGGATCGCTTGGGCCCAACGTGACGTCAGCGTCGGTGTCGATGTTTGGGACGGGCAAGGGACCGGTCGGCGCTGGCAGCGGCGTCCCGGCTGGGACTCCAAAATAGGCAAGTAAATTAGGCAAATTCGCCGGCGTTGGTGCCAAAACCGAGTTGATGACGGGAATCGGATCGTTCCGAAGTTGCTGCTCATAATCCGCAAAGAACCATAAACGGTTGCGCACGATCGGCCCGCCCACCCCGGCCCCGAATTGCTGCAAATCATCCTCGGGTTTCGGAAAGCCGTTGGCTTTATCGAGGGCGTCGATGGCCCCCGTTGCGGAGTTCCGGTTGTAATAGAACGCGGTGCCGTGGAACACGTTGCTGCCTGACTGGGTCACAGCATTTACAAAGCCCGCTCCGCCTCCATAAATCGCCGTGTATGGGCTGACCGAGACTTGAAACTCCTGGATCGCTTCTTCGCCGTAAAGATAAGGGATGCGGTAACGGCCTATAATGTCGGCGAAGTAGTTGTTAGTGGCACTACTGCCATCGACGGTGAACGCGTTCGAGCCGTTTCCGTTGGCGTAACCTGAATCTTCACCGCCCTGCTGTCCGGCAATGCTAACCAAGCCGGTGTCGCCGTCATAGCTGGTATTGGGGGTCAGCGTCGTGAAGTCGGTGTATTTACGTCCGTTAAGCGGCAACTCCTCAATAAGCGACCGATCGATTACCGTGCTGGCGGAGGAATCCTCAGGCCGCAGCAGCGGCGTCGTGCCCGTCACTTTCACCATGTCTCCGCCAGTCCCCACCTGCAGTTCGATATCTTGTGAAGTAGTGTTTCCCACCAGGACTCGTACCAAGGCCTGGGCATCGCGAAACCCCTTAAGGCTTGCGGTGATGGAATAGGACCCGGGCATCAGAACCGGAAACCGGTAAAGTCCAGTATGGTTTGTTTCGGTAGACTGTTCGACTCCGGTCGCGAGGTTTCGCACAATAATCGATGCTCCGGGAACAACCGCTCCGATTGGGTCTGTGACGCGACCGGCGATTGCACCGGTTAGTACAACGTTCTGGGCTGGCAATTGGAATATGCCAGCCAACATGAACCATGCGAGGAGCAAGCGGGTTGTGACCAGCGTTGGGGTTGCGCGAAATGGAGGGAGGGTTTTCGTCTTCGAGTTGCTCTTCATGGAACCGACCTTTTGTGTTGCTGCCGTCTAGTCTGGCAAGAACCTCAAAAGAACTCAACCGAGATCACTCGCTACTATTGCGGATAGTAAATGGCCCTTACTGCTGAAACACCTAGAAAGTATTTGGAACTGCGAGGAGAAACGATGTTCACGGGCAGGCTTCCTCCGTTCTCTGAGTTCCCACTCGTAGCGGAACCATGTTGTTTCCCGTTATCAGAATCCTGGGCCTGTCAGGTCAGCATCACAGAGACAGGCAGCAGTGAACAAAGCACAAGGAGCCATAGTGGCACGGCTTCCCCGGCATAGTGCGGTACTGAATTCGCAACTGCAGGGCGAAAGGCTAAAATTACCTCGGGGCTAGATTACGATTACGTAATGTAGAGCGCGCAAGTTACAAAGAGTTGAAGGCGATGTGAATTTCGAGTGAAAAGATATTCACAGCTGTTTTATTGCTGATGCCGCAAGGTATACATCATTTCGTGGAGAGTGGCGTCTATGGCAGATTTTCCAAGTTGGCGGATAATGGTCGGGTTCCAATTTGCGCTCGCGATTCCAATGGCCACGCTACAGTTTCCAGATTAGGATCGCGCCATGTCCCCGTCTCCAAGCCCGGCGCCGCCGCAGCAGTTGGCAGCTCTGCTTGCATTGGCCACTGAGTTCCTCAGGGCCGGGCGGGCAGGCGATGCGATCGCGCCGTTGCGCGATGCCGCGCTGCTGGAGCCATCCAACCCCATCATCCAGCACGATCTTGGCCTCGCCTGCCTCGAGGTGGGCCAGGTAGCGGAGGCCATTGCGGCATTGCAGCGGGCCGTCGCCAGCAACCCGCGCTACGCCGATGCATATTTTCGCCTGGGAATCGCCCTGGAAAAGCTGGGCAACGTCGGCGGGGCAATCGCTGCGTACGACCGTGCCACGAGGCTGCTGCCGTCCTTGGCCGAGGCGTGGTTCCGCGCCGGCGCGCTGGCCTACACGCTGGGCCATCGCGAGGATGCGATCGCCTGTTTCCGGCGCGCGGCTGTGAGCGGAGGTAGGCACAGCTTCGGCCGCCTCGGCAAGGCGCGGGCGCTGCTGATCGAGACTCGCAATCAGGAAGCTGAACAGGTATTGCGCGAGACGCTGGTGGCCGATCCGAGGAACGCGATGGCTTATGAATTACTCGGCGATCTACTCTCTGACCTGGGGCGTTTCAACGAAGCCCGGGCATGCTTCGAACGCGCCATCGCGATCGCGCCGCTGCTGGCGGGAAGCTACTACGAACTGGTCCGGTGCCGCCCGGTCACGAGCGCAGACGACGGTCTGCTGCAAGGGATGCAAGCCGCCCTGGCCACGCCGGGGCTAGAAGGGGCGCAACGTCTGCGGGTCCACCTCGCGATCGGCAAGGCGGCGGAGGATCTGGGCGATTACGGGTTGGCGATGCAGCATTTCGACGCCGCGGACGCGGTGCGCCGGGGCTCTGGGTCGTTCGACTCAGCCGCGTTCTCCATGGAGATCGACCGCCTGATTGCCCGCTGCACACCCGAATGTATCGCCGACGCGCCAGAGCTCGGCAGCCCGGATGCGACACCGGTGCTGATCCTCGGCATGCCACGGTCGGGCACAACTCTCGTCGAGCAGATCATCTCCATGCACCCCGAGGTCGGGGCGGGCGCCGAGCTGCA
>JBKQKT010000730.1:0-2995 GCA_052147365.1 Candidatus Korobacteraceae bacterium
AGGAACACACACGGCTGGTGCCATCGGTCTCCGGCTGGCCGTGGCGCTGGGGATAATGCACCAGCTTGTCGGTAACGAAATCGCGTAACAGCTTCAGCGCCTCGCTGGTGCCGCCGCGAAATGAGTCAACCGGCTGCACTGAGCGGTCGAGGCCCTTCCAGCCTTCAGTGATGTCGTAGGAACCGTCATCGGGCAGGGCATCTAATCCATCTGGCTTTTGCCATTCCACTTTGGGTTTGGGATTATGCGGCGGAACGAGGAACTCCTCTAACCGCCGCTGTAGTCGCGGTCGTATGACCCGCGCTGAATACTGTTCCTTCTCCAGCAGCTTTGATGGGACGAGGACATCGGCATCCACCGTCCACAGTGGCACGCGCAGCTTTCTGGCCGCCACTTCCCGCCACTGATGGGGCTCGCGTAGAGGGTTCTCGTCGCCGATGACGAGCGAAGCCTTAACCTCATCGCAAAACTTCAGCAGGGAGTGCTGAGGATAGCGCCGCAGTACGAAGCCCACGCCGCGTTCTCTGGCGCAATTCGCGGTATCAGGTATGCCCTCAGCGAGGAACGCATAGTGCCGCAAGTTGCCATGAGGATAGAACGGCACCGGCGCAAAGAAGATCACCACCGGCTGGTGGAGCGCATTGGCGGTCTCGACCGCCAGATCAAGGGCCGGATTATCCAGCGAGCGCTGTGCCCGCTGCATCCAGTAAACGACACAGCGGCCGCTGGAATTGGGTGAGCCTCCGCGGCGGACGGTGACTCGCGCATCAGACGAGAGCTGTTCCAGTGTGCTCATGAAGTGGGGTGGGGCGCTGCCCATCGTGGACTGAGAATCCCGCTCGCACTGGCGACCGACGCCGCCAGCACCTCATCTGCCACCGCCGCTGCCTCCACCGCCGGTTTCACATCGTGAACGCGCACGATGTGGGCGCCTCCCAAAATGCTGGCTACCATCGCTGCCAGCGAGCCATATAGGCGTTCTCCTGGGGGAACGTCTTGGCTCGCGCGCTTACCAACGGTGCGTCCAACGAACGACTTGCGCGAGGTCCCGGCCAGCAGGGGGAATCCCATGCGGTGCAACTGATCGAAGCGGGCCAGTAACGGATAGTTCTCCTCGAAATTCTTGCCAAAGCCGAACCCAGGATCCAGCACGATCCGCTCCCGTCTCACGCCGCGCTCGAAGGCGACTTGCACGCGGTTGGCCAGGTCGTGCTCGATTCGCGCGGTGATGTCAGCCTCGGCGGGCTGGTTGCGCCACTGGTGCGGCTGGCCGCGGGTGTGCATCAGCACCACACCGCACTGCAGCTCGGCGGAGGTGCTGGCCATGCGAGGGTCCCACTGAAAGGCGCTGACGTCGTTGACGATTTCCGCGCCCGCAGCGCCCGCAGCCAGCGCGACTCCACTTTTGTAGGTGTCCACCGAAACGACTGCGTCGGGACGCGCTCGCAGGACGCCCTGGATGACCGGTATCACGCGCCGCAACTCTTCCTCCTCAGTAACTACCGGCCGGGTCTTGACCGTTGTGCCGGCCTCCTCGAGGGCGATTTGCGCACCGGGCCGCGTGGACTCGCCGCCAATGTCGAGAATGTCGGCGCCTTCGTCCAGCAGGCGCAATGCATGTTCGACGGCCTGTTCCGGGTCGAGGAACTCACCGCCATCGAAAAAAGAATCGGGCGTGACATTGACCACGCCCATGATGAGTGTGCGCTGGCCAAGTTCCAGCACGCGGGAACGCAACTGCCAGCGATAACGAGGCCGCATGCGACGATTGTAATGGCCCCGAAGGCGATGGCTTGCACGGCAATGCTAAAATCCAAGCAGTAGTCGTATGCACAGGGGCCGTAATTTTACCGTTGTCCTGCTGTTCTTGGCGCTGCTCTCGCAGGCCTATGCAGGCTCGCGCAAGCAGGCTGACAAGCCGGATGGTCCCAGGAAGCTAGACCACGATCTTGCGCAGATCCTCAGCGATACTGCCGTGGCGCGCGGTTTGTGGGGGATCTACGCCGTCTCGCTCGAGAGCGGCCGGCCACTCTACGCGCTGAACCAGGACAAGCTTTTCACGCCCGCCTCCAACGCCAAGCTGTTCACCACCGCCGCTGTTTTTGGGCTGATCGGGCCGGACTATCGGTTCAAGACTACGGTGGAAACCTTCGGCTCGCTGGACAAGTACGGACGCCTGAACTCGGACCTCATGCTGGTGGGGCGCGGCGATCCTAATCTCTCGGGCCGCTCTTTGCCGTACAACCTGCGCACCGAGCGCAAGGCGCCGCCCATCCAGGTGTTGCAGAATTTGGCCGATCAGCTTGTACTGCACGGCTTGAAATACGTCGATGGCGACGTGGTGGCCGACGATTCGTATTTCGTCTTCCAGCGTTACGGTGAAGGCTGGTCGCAGGACGACCTGTCGCGGGAGTGGGGCGCTCCGGTGTCGGCGCTGACCATCAATGACAATGTCATCTTTGTTGACATCAAGCCTGCCGACCGTCCGGGCGAGCGCGCGTTTCTCGGCATCACGCCGTTTCCCGAATACTACAGGATTGACAACCGGGTGATGACCACTCCGCAAGGCACCGGCCCGCGGACGGTTTCGATCAATCGCGAACCCGGCTCCAGCCAGATAACTCTTTGGGGAAATATTCCACAGGACGATCCCGGGTTCGGCGAAGCGCTGGCCATCGAAGACCCGGCGGACTTCACGGCACGGCTGTTTCGGCAGTTGTTGGAGGAGCGCGGCGTTACCGTTTACGGACGTGCGCGCACCCATCACACCGAACTGGCTTCGACCCAGACCTTCAGCGTGACCTCCATAGCCTCGGGCGGGGGCGACTCAACACGTCCGAGCGTACCCGCGCCGCTCGTGCTGGCGAGCTATCAATCGCAGCCGGTGGCGCAAGATCTGCGTGTGATCAACAAGGTAAGCCAGAACCTTCATGCCGAGCTGATGTTACGCCTGCTGGGCAAGGAGAAGGGAACGTCGGGTTCGATCGAGGGCGGA
>JBKQKT010000731.1:0-4071 GCA_052147365.1 Candidatus Korobacteraceae bacterium
GGACTCCATATTGGAGCTGCGCTAAAACGCCCGCTCTACCAGGCCCTCGAACATCGTAATCAGAGAATCAGAAGCGACGGGATGTTGAAGATCGGCGAGGCTCTGTTCCCAGCGCTGGGTCTGCAGGTGATTGACTCCGGCCTCACGCACGGTTTTGCGCGAGAGCGAGTAACCGAGCCAAATGAAAATGGCGAGGTTGTAGCTCACCATGTTAACCATGTTCATCACACCCTGCCTGACAAATCCTCCAGAGTTCAAGGCGTAGAGCAGCAGTTCGACGCCTGCGAAGAGCCCGAAGCCGAGCGAGATGCCAAAGCTTATTTGTTTCCTCGATACTCCCAAGAAGCGAGCAAAGAAGAGCAGGAAAAGGATGAGGCCCAACTGCACCATCCGGACGGAGCGCTGTAAGGTAGTAATGGAGTGCACGAGGGGACTACGATCATACGAATTCGAAAAGGCGACGACGACGGAAACCAGCAGCATTACAACCCCGGCCCACTTGAACAGCAGAGTGCCAAGATCTTTCAGGGTGTGATACGGGCGGAATACATCGAGGAAGACCTCGTGAATGACCTTGAATCCGAGGATGGCGTTGATCGCCTCTCCCAGCCAGAAGAGGCCGAAGTAGAGGGCATAGTTTCCGGTGAACCAGTCATAGTTACCAGCGAGCCAAAGAGGAAACATGACGGCAAAATTTGCCAGTTGAGCGAGCACAAATACGAAAAATACGGGAAATTTTTTGGCCAGGTTTCGACGCCACAGAATGAGGGCCACCGCCGATTGCAAGATCGGTTGCGAGCACCACAAACAGAGGACGACGGTATGTCTGTTGAACATCATGGAAGTGCAGGGGAAAAGTTCAGCACCCCTGAAGGCTGTTGATCCCTTCCAGTTCATCCTGAGGCAAGGTACCCTTTGGGGTCAACCTACTTAGGTAACCTTAGTAACCATTACCTTCTTAACGGTTACCCGGGGGCTGCGGGAAAAAATGGAATTTCCTGAACCAGGAACGTTGGATTAAGGATGAGCGGTCTGGGCGGTTTCGGTAACTGTACCCAAGGAAATGACGTAGGATTTCGCGGCCAATGCCGAGGGAAGGCTGTCGCGGTCGCGCGCGGTGACGATCAGATTGAAATCTTCACTGGCGCGAAGACGACTGAAGACCGGGGTAGCCTCTTGCGGTTCGACCAGCGCCAGGTAACGCAGGAAGACAAAAACGTCTTCGGTGGGTTCGAGTCCCGGCGCGACAAAAGATACTTCAACATCTTCGTGATGAAAGTGCCATCCGAGCGAGGCTGCTAGACGCACGCCGCGCTCATAGACTGCGGGAGGCAGGACTCCTGGCGCGGAGTTGTCGAATACGATGCGGAGTTTGCGCTCATCTTCGCGGCTGAACTCGCGGACTTTCAGCGCGCCGGTGCGGGCGGTGGCTTTCCAATCGACATGCCGGGCGGAGTCGTCGGGCATATAGTCGCGGATGAGGTAAAGGTCGTTGCCGCGTCCGCTGACATAGCTCTCGAATTCGCCAGTGACCATGGGAAGAATTTCAAGGAACTGATCGGTGGATTCGACCTGGGGAAAGGCGATGACTTCGCGGAGGAGGTTGATGCGGCGGGTTTTCATTAGGAACGAAAAAGGAAAACGGGTGGCCAGCCCGAAGTTTTTCTCCGCGTAGCGTCCACGGGAGGGGAAGCTGAGCTCGATTTCGGCACGAAGTTTTTGCAGAGGCGCGAGAAAAGGAAAATAGACGGGATTTTGGAGGATCGGTTTTTCGGCTTCGCGAAGCACGCGACGCAAGCGGCGGTCGGGCAAATGGAACCACTGGTCCTGGGGAGCACGATTCCTGGGCCAGCCGAAGGTGTAGGCCTCCCAACGCCAATCACCTTTGGAATTCGGTTTGCGCCTGGCCGGAACTACGCGCACGGAAAACGAGGGCAGCCACGAACTGGCGTTGCGGAGGAAGAGGCGAGCCAGCATGGGGCGTCGGGCAAAAACGTGGTCGGGCAACTGGACGTCGAGTTCGAGATTGCGGAGGACGAGGGCGGAAGCGACGCCGGAGACGAGGATGGCAGAGAGCAAGGCCGCCACGACAACATAGAGCAGGTTGTTGCCGGTGTTGATGGCGGCGATTCCGATGACGACACTGATGAGGATGTAGATAAGGCCGGCACGGGTCACGTCGTAATCCATGGCTTCGCGAACGCGGCTGGCGACGACCCTACGGGCGAGATAGGGGACGGTGGTGAGGCCGACGAAGGTCGCGAGCAAGAGCGCGGCGGAGGCGAGAACGATCGTTCCCCAGATGCTGCCCGCTTCGCGGGAGACGGTGGAAAAGAGCGCGGCGGCGAAGGCGAGCGCCAGGCCGACGAGAGCGAGCAGGAAGCGCACCCAGAGCTGCGAAAGTCCGAGCCACTGAAAGCGGAGGTCCGAAGGCTTCGGGCTATCTTGTTCCACAGCGGAAATTGTTTTGCTGATCAGGCTGCTCTCCGTGGCCGATGCTTCTACAGAATATGATGACGGAGCAGCAAGGGGAAGTGACCGAAGATAGTTTGGACCGCCGTGCTCGAAGCAGAGTGTTTTTCTCCGCTTATCTTAATTCGAAGGAGTTGATGAAGGGCTGTATGGCGCTACGATCCAGGCCCTGAACTGCCCAACCGGCGACAAAATAAAAACGATTCTGGGCGGGGACGAAGATGAGCTCCATATCTACAGCGACACGACGAGACAGATAGCTGGTGTTGGCGTTGTTGACGAAGAAGGTCGCGGTTGTGAAAAGAGCCGGGTAGTGATGAAACTGAGTATAAGAGCTGTTGCCGGTTTGGGTCATACCACCATCCGACAGAACTTCGGCGAGCTTCGTCTCCATGAATTTCTTGCCGACGTCCTGCGGCATGGTGACATTCTTGAAGACTTTGATCTGAGCTACCCAGCCGCCGCCGGGGGCGCCAGCGACAAAGGTCGAAACATCTGATGTGACCTGCGTCTGGACAACGTCGGCGGGAAAGGCGGCGGCGAATCCGAAATCAGAGGAGAGGTATTTGTCGGCGGCCATCGCAGAGGTGGCGATCATTACCAGCAAGAGCGGCAGAAACTTGATTTTCATGGGGTTCCTCTATGCTTCTGCCAGCATATGACTGTGAGCCCGCGGAGGAAAAGTGACGAAAGACACGTAGGGCAGCCCGGCGCCCAGTTGGATTGGAATTCGCGGTAGGGTGGCGTCAGCCATCTCAGAAAACGGAGGGGGCTTTAATCATTTTGCGTCGAAGGATGGTGCCGGTACTTCCACCATAGAAACAGGACGGCGGCTCCGGCGACCATCAAAACAGCTAGATTGACGCGCTGCAGGGTTCGCAGCAAGATGTGCCAGTGATGGCCGAAGAGGTATCCGGCGCTGGCGATGACGGTGACCCAGGCGGCGGCACCGAGGAAGTTGAAGAGAGCGAAGGCTCGCCAGGGCATGCGCAGGACTCCGGCGAGCGGTCCGGCGAAGACGCGCATGCCGAAGATGAAGCGGGAAGAGAAGATGGCGGCGGCTCCGTAACGGGCGAACATTTCTTCGCCGCGCTTCAGCGCGGCCGACGAAATGCGAAATACGCTCCGGTAATGATCGAGGAGGGGACGTCCGCCAAACTGGCCGAGCGCGTAGCCGAGGTCACCACCGAGGGTGGTGGCTAACGTGGCTACTACGATGATCCATCCAAGCTGGAGTTGGTGTTCGGAGCAGGCGAGGAAACTCGCTAAAAGGAGCGTGATCTCACCGGGGACGGGGATGCCGGCGCTCTCACACAAGAGCGCTAGAGCTACAGCCCAGTAGCCATAGTCGGCGATGAAGGTACGAAGCCAATTGAAGATTTCGTGGTGCATGGGATGTGAAACAAGTTTTCAGTTCTCGGTTCTTAGTTCTCAGTCAAATCCGTTTTCTGAGAACTGGGAACTGAGAACTGAGTAGGCAGAGGGGTGGTCAGGAATTCTATCAGTGCGCGATTGAAGTCTTCGGGCGCTTCTTCATAGGGGAGGTGGCCCACTCCCTGGAAGGCCACGAGGCGGACGTTACGAAAATTCCGGCGCAGA
>JBKQKT010000732.1:0-6589 GCA_052147365.1 Candidatus Korobacteraceae bacterium
GGGAAAGCTCGGCCCAGGCAAGACGCTGCTGGATTCCACCAGCGGCAACACTGGCATTGCTTACGCCATGATGGGCGCGGCCCAAGGCTTCCCGGTGATCTTGTGCATGCCGCAGAACGTCTCGGAAGAGCGCAAGCGCACGATTCAGGCCTACGGAGCGGAGATTGTGTTCACCGATGCTGCTGAGGGCTCGGACGGCGCCATCCGGAAAGCTCGCGAACTTGCGGCCGCGGAGCCTGGGAAGTACTTCTACGCCGATCAGTATTGCAACAACGCGAACTGGCGCGCGCACTACAAAACCACTGGAGAAGAAATCTGGCTGCAGACCGAGGGCCGGGTAACGCACTTCGTCTCCATGCTGGGCACCAGTGGAACGTTTGTCGGCACCTCGCGAAAGCTGAAAGAACTCAATCCTGGCGTGCGTTGCATCTCGGTGCAGCCGGATTCAGCGTTCCACGGCATTGAGGGCGCTAAGCACATGGCTAGCTCCATCGTGCCCAAAATCTATGATCCAACTGTGGCCGATCAGGAACTTTATGTGAGCACAGAAGAGGCATACGCCGTACTGAAGAGGCTGGCGCGCGAAGAGGGCTTGCTGGTGGGTATTTCCGGAGCGGGTGCGATGGCTGCCTGCCTTCGCCTAGCCGAGACGGTGGGGCGCGGAGCTGTCATCGTGACTATCTTTCCCGACTCCGGCGACCGATACTTGAGTGAGAGCTTCTGGGACGACCTCTAACTATCAACGATATGGCTCTGAAGATAGGCAGATTGGCATGGGAGGAGATTCGCCGTCACGGCGAGGAGACCTATCCGCACGAGTGCTGCGGTGTGCTGCTGGGAGAGATTGACGGCGAAGGCACGAAGGCCGTTCAAACCGCCGTGCGCTGCAGTAACCAGCGTTCGGACTCGCCGCACAACCGTTACGGGATTGATCCGCGAGAGCTGGTACGCATCCAGCGGGAGGCGCGCGAGCGCGGCCACGACATTGTCGGCTTCTACCATTCGCACCCCGACCACCCCGCTCGCTGGTCGCAGACCGATCTCGCTGAGGCACATTGGACCGGCTGCTCGTATGTCATTACCAGCGTAACAAAAGGCTACGCCACCGAGACGAATTCCTTCAATCTCGTTGGCAATCCCGCCGAAGACGAGAAGAAGTATTTCGAGGATGAGGAAATCCGGGTTGAGTGACTCTTCTCGGCTGAATCCGGCGGACGAAGCATCGCATCATAGCTACAGTATGAAAGTATTGATACCAACTCCGTTGCGCCCGTACACCGGTAAGCAGGCGAGCGTCGAGGTGTTCGCCCGCACGGTCGGCGAGATGCTGAGTGATCTGACCACCCAGTTTCCCGATCTGCGCAAACATCTGTTCAGTGACGATGGCAAATTGCGGCGGTTCGTCAACGTGTACGTCAACGACGAGGACATTCGTTACCTCGAGAACGGTAATACTCCCCTCAAGGAGAGCGACACGGTTTCGATCGTGCCGTCGGTGGCGGGGGGAAGCTAATGGTCGCAGTCAATAGCCCGCTGGCAACAACCCTGAGCAATGACGAGGTGCTGCGCTACTCGCGTCATCTCATCATGCCCGAGGTCGGCATGGCCGGGCAGCAAAAGCTAAAGGCCGCGCGTGTGCTGTGCATCGGTGCCGGAGGCTTGGGCTCTCCGCTGGCGCTCTACCTGGCCGCCGCCGGCGTGGGCACGCTGGGGCTGGTAGATTTCGATGTTGTAGACCTCACCAACCTGCAGCGGCAGATCATACACACCGTGGATGACGTGGGCCGCCCCAAACTTGACTCGGCGGGAGAAAAACTCGCTGGCATCAATCCTTTCGTCAACGTCCGCAAGTTCGAAACGAAGGTGACCAGCGCAAACGCGCTTGATCTGTTTCGCGACTTTGACATCATCGCCGATGGCACCGACAACTTCCCTACCCGTTACCTCGTCAACGACGCCTGCGTGCTCAGCGGCAAGCCCAACGTGTACGCGTCCATCTTCCGCTTTGAAGGGCAAGCCAGCGTCTTCGCCACCGAAGGAGGTCCGTGCTATCGCTGCCTCTATCCCGAGCCTCCACCGCCTGGACTGGTACCGTCGTGCGCGGAAGGCGGCGTGCTGGGCATTCTTCCCGGTTTGCTCGGAGTGATTCAGGCGACCGAGGTCATCAAGCTGATCCTGGGTTCGGGCGAGTCGCTGATCGGGCGCCTGTTGCTCGTGGACGCGCTGGGCATGCGCTTCCGCGAACTAAAGTTGCGCAAGAATCCGGAGTGTCCAGTGTGCGGCACGAACCCAACCGTTCGGGAGTTGGTTGACTACAACGAGTTCTGCGGCATTCGTGGTGAGGAAGCGCCGGTGACGGCCAGCGTGCCGGAAATTCAGCCCGCGGAGTTGAAAGTGCGCCTCGACCGCGGAGAGAACATCTTTATCCTCGATGTGCGCGAGCCGCATGAATACCAGATCTGCAATCTCGGCGGCCATCTCATTCCGCTCGGCGATCTGCCGGCTCGCATGAACGAACTGGATTCGAGCCGTGAGATTGTGGCCCACTGCCGCAGCGGCGTCCGCAGCGCCAAGGCGGTCACGCTTCTGCGCCAAGCGGGGTTCGGCAAGGTAGAGAATCTGGCAGGCGGGATTCTGGCATGGTCGGACAAGGTGGATCCGACAGTGCCGAAGTATTAGGGACAAACAACAGGGCGCCCTTTGCGAGCGCCCTGCGCGGACAATGCTGCTCACGCCGCTAGAAGATTATCTTTCCCACTAACTGCATGTTGAAGGGCTCGCCCGGGCCGATGCCGGGAGCGCCGTTGAAGTCGCCAATGGTGTCGCTCACGAAGCCATTAGCACCGACGGCACCGGCGCCACTGGCCAGGTTGATGCGGTTGAAGACGTTAAACATCTCGGCGCGCAACTGGATGGTGACCCGTTCCTTGATGGGGATGTTCTTAATCACAGAGAAATCCACATCCGCAAAGCCCGGGCCGTAGTATGCGTTGCGGGCCACATTACCCGGGCCTGCTACCGGAACGAAGCAATTGGGGTTGACCCATTGTTCGCCGCCAGCCGCTGCACTGAAGGTATGGGAAACGCCGGCGAAGGGATCACACACCAAGTTGTCCCCTGGCCGCTGCGTGCCACCGTTTATGTTGAAGGGCTGACCGGTGTGGAAGTTCACCGCACCGCCGAATTGCCAGCCGTGGGTCAGGATCGCTGGGCCATGCTTGGAACCCGGGATGTTGTAGGTCCAGAAGCCGCTGAAAAGCTGCCGGGTATCGAAGTCGCTGTTCCCATAGTCCAGTGCCAGATTGAAGCTATCGAAGGGAACCACGCCGCGATACTCGGTGACCTCATCCAGGGCGTGGGCCCAGGTGTAGTTGAATTGCGCCGTGAGGCCATGCCACGTATGCAGCTTGAGAATGGCTTGCAGTGAGTTGTAATTGGATGTGCCGTTGCTGTTGAGTTGCAGAATGGAGCCGACAGCGGGATAGGCGGCGTTATAGGTGCCGTTCTGGTTGATGTTCTCCATGATATTCAGCTTGTGGCCCGCACTTCCCACGTAGCCGAGCTGAAAGGCTGCTGCATCCCCAAGAGACTTCTCGATCTGGATGTTGTAGTTATAGAAGTAGGGGGTGCGGAAGTTCTGATTGACAGAGTACACGTTGTAGATGTTGTTCCCACAACTGGGCGAGGTAGCCGGGTTAAGAGTTGGGCATGTGGTGACCCCCGGGAAAATGTAGGTGTTGGCCTGCCACGTATAGGATGTCTGGCCATTCACGTTGGCGCCGTAGTTACTCACAGGAGATGGGCCAACCGGATTGTCCTGAATCCCATCAGCTCCGCTGATCGGCGGACGAAAATCCAAGAACGGGTTGATGTTGATCTGGTCGTAGTAAACCCCGAAGCCGCCACGCACGACCAAATCACCGGATCCGGTGGGCTGCCAGGCGAAGCCGACGCGTGGGGCAAAGTTGTTTTTATCCGACGGAAATATGGAACCGATACCCGCCCCCTGAATCCTGAAGCCCTGTCCTGGAATGAAGACTGCCAAGTCCTTGGCGTTGTCGTACATCGGTCCAAAGTACTCGTAGCGCAGGCCCAAATCGAGGGTGAACTTCTGGGTCAACCGCCACGTGTCCTGCGCGAAGAGGGAGAACCCGTGGACCGTGACGTAGCGCTCTGGATTTCCCACCGCGATTGAGGAGTTCGCCACGTCGCCGGCAAGGTAATCGGCCAGAGCACAGGTATTGGCTGACGAGGCGCAAGTTGCGCTCCCAGCCCAGGGTCCCTGTGTTCCGTCGAAAGTAAAGCTGCCCAGCGAGCGGCGATGGTAGAACTCGTCCACCCGGCCGTCACGGAACTCGCCGCCAAACCGGAATTGGTGCTTACCAGTGCTCCAGGACAGAATGTCGGTAATGTGGCCAGTTGTGTCATTGCGGCCTTCCGGAGGGGTGATACCAATCTGGTCGAATCCATTGATGATGATGTTGGGCGCCCCAAAAATGGGCTTGCCGCCGATCAGCGCGTCCGGGCTCAGAAGCAACCCGAGGGCCGGGGTATCGAAAGTATTGTTGGCGTCGTGGAAGAACTGGTAGAAAGAACTGACCCCAAGCAGAACCTGGTTGGTCATCCGGGGGCTGAGCACGGAGTTCCATATCAGGGAGTAGTTCTGTACGTGCAGCGGAGCGACCTCGAAGTAGTAACCCAGGTTCGAACTGGCCGTCGCCAGAGCCAAACTGAATCCGGGTGGTTGGGTCTGGCTACCTTGTCCGCCAAACCAGCGGAATGAGAGCGTGTTGTTGGAGTTGATGTTCCAGTCAATCTTGGCCACGCCATTGTTGCTGAAGCCGGTTCCTGCGCTGGGAGAGAAATAATTGTTGACGGTGGCCGGCAGACCAATGATGGAGCTAGGCCAAAGGTTGGCCAGCAGCGTCTTGGAGAGTGGGTTTACTGCTACCCCGTATTGATTCATCAAATTTACAGCCTGGCCCACCCAGGCCGCGGATGGTTCCGTGGACAAGCCGCTCAATCCAAGCTTGTAGGTCTGGTACTCGTACCCGATGAAGAAAAACAACTTGTCCTTGATGATCGGCCCTCCCAAGGTGCCACCGACGTTCTGGTTGGTCAAGGGAGGTGGTTTGGGCACCGTTTTGCTCGGTATGAAGAATGGCGAACTGGCAGAGTAATACCCGTTGCGGTTGTAATAGTAAGCATCGCCGTGGAATTGATTGGTACCGCTCTTGACCACGACGTTGATGGTGCCGCCTGCGTTACGTCCGGCTTCGGCGTTCGATTGGGTAACGGACGTAAAGTCTTCCACCGCGTCGATCGGCATGATGACGCCGGCAATTCCGGAGACGCCGCCCTGGTTGACCGCGGGAATGTTGTGCCATGGGTCGTTGTTGTCGGTACCGTCAATCTGCCAGTTCATCTGATTGGCGCGGGTCCCGTTGAGCGAGCCAAATCCACCTACGGAATAGCCACCATAGCCCGCCGAAGCTCCGATTATTTGCGAGAAGTCGCGCCCGTTCAGGGGCAGATCCTGCACCGACTGCTCAGCGATGGTAAAGGTCTGGGTCGTCGTAGTCGTGTCCAGCGCAATGGCTGCGGCAGAAACCTCCACGGTGGTCGCTGTCTTGGCCATACCCAGCTTGATGGGCAGCGAATACACCTGGCCTGCAGTGACCGGTACGTTGTCGGTGGTGTGGGTGGCGAAGCCCGATGCGGTGACCGTCACCTTATAGGTTCCCAGGGGAAGGTCCTGGAAGACAAACCCACCGTCTGTCGTGGTTGTGGTTTTGTGCTCAGTACCGGTGGCCGTGTCTGTGGCACTCACCTGAGCGTGCGGCACCACGCCGCCGGTCGGGTCTGTTACAGTCCCGTTGATCGCGCCTCGGAAAGTTTGCGCTCCTGCCAATGCTGCAAAAACGACGACGAAAGTCAATCCCAGAACGACGCGCTTCATACTTCACCACCCTCACGGAGTTAGATTTAGTTCCCAGTGCGACGCATGGCGCTACATTCGTGACTTGCAACCTGGCGAAACTAAGGCGCTGGTGTGATCGCTGCAACAATCAAAGATCTCCAGTCGAAGCCCGCTAGCGGCTCGCTCCGCCACCCTTGAGAGTTGATAAACACACACCTCCCGCGACTATCAGTACCAGTGCCTTATGCTTTTAGTGTCCAATTCGTGGCATGTCAAGTGGAAAAACTGTATGGCCTCCATAAGTAAACCTTATGGATTTGGTCAGGTAGCACTGAAGTGGTGACGAACCGCCGAGATCCGGGCGTTTGGGTCTTAACAGCGGCCACCCGCTGTGACGAGTCAGCGGCAGCCATCAGGGCTACGCCACGCGAGGAAGGGATCTGAAAGTTTTCGGCGCGCGATGCCGTCGAATGTAGGTCAGTAACAACAGGGCGGCAAGAGCGAGGAATGCAACATACGGCCAAAGAACTCCACCGCCTGCATCGCCTTTCACGACCTGAAGCGGCAGGGAGAATTCTGCGGCTTGGGAATTACGCTGGACCATAACCTCCACGGTCCAATTGCCCGCCGTGGATAGGTTCAGCTCTGCGCTTTGCAGCAGCTTGTTTT
>JBKQKT010000733.1:0-5358 GCA_052147365.1 Candidatus Korobacteraceae bacterium
TGAAGCGAAGTGTAGGTCCACCCTCCGGCGCCCGAAGTCAACTTGAAAGCGGAACCGAAGTTGTAGGCGCCGGCACCATGAGCGGTACCATACAGATTGCCGGCGCTGTCGAAAGCGTGGTTGGCAAGAGGTCCCGCGGAGAACTGTCCGCTCGCCCCGGAAAAGCTGTAGAGCAGGTTGAACGTCCAGCTGCCCTTGGAGGCCGTTAACTCGAAGACTGTCCCACCATTGCCGGAGCCCCCTGCGCTGGTGGCGCCGTAAAGATTGCCTGACTGGTCAAAGATAACGCCCGCATAGGGATTGGCGCCGTCGGTTCCACCAGTGAAGCTATAGAGAACAGTTTCGGTCCAGCCGGCGCCGGCCGGAGTCAACTCATAGATCGCTCCCTTGCCGTAGGCACCACCATAGACGGTCGTGCCATATAGATTGCCGGCCGTGTCGAAGGTCACGCCGCCCCAGGGATGCTGCGCGTCGCCGTTTTGCGTGAACGTGTAGAGAATGCTTTCCGTCCAACTGCCACTGGAAGGTGTGAGCTTGTAAACCGTCCCGCAACCGCCGGTGCAGCTTCCTCCACCACCGTTGTACGTGGTGCCATAGAGGTTCCCGGCCTGGTCGAAGATAATGTCAGCGCCAAACGGGTTTGCTCCGTCGGTCCCTCCGGCGAAGACATACAGCGGAGTCTCGATCCACGGGCTCAATGGTGTGATGGGAGGATTGGGTGTCGGTTTCATGTTGAAGACTGCGCCACAACCACCCGAACAGCCCTGCAGGTTTCCCCCAAAAGCGGCTGTCCCGTAGAGACTGCCGTCCTTGCCGAAGATGACTCTGGCGTAAGGGATGGACCCGCCACTGCCTTCATAAGGAAAGAGGTAGAGCGGCATTAGCACCCAACTGGAACTCTTGTGGACCAGCCTGTAAACCGTCCCCGTAAGAGCGTCGCCTTCGAAGGTGGTTCCGTAAAGGTTGCCGGCTGCATCCAACGTAACCCCGGAGGTGGGCTCCGACCCGTCCAGTCCTCCCGCGAAGTCGTGAATCACCTGGTACGTCTGGGCCTGCGATCCCACGGCTGCCAGCAAGAGCATCATCGCTACCAAGAGCCCGGCCGCCGCCGTTGGCTTAGTACCACAACTCCTAATCGCATCCTCATCGGGGCGCGTCATGATTCCTCTCCATCTCGAAGCAGCACTTGCCTCTTGACGTAAGCCCGTATTCTTCATTGATGCTGATATCCTTTCATTCCGTGAACACTGCCTTAGACCCTGAGACGCGCTGGATGCTGAGGACATCGCGATGACGCGGCCTGCGTCTTCGCTCGTCCGCACCACCGCCTTTGTGCTGTTCAACATAGGCGCCGTTCTCGGCCTGTTGTTGATGTTCGAAGGCGCTGCCAGTGTCTACTATACGTTTCGCGATACCTTCGCGTCGCCGCCGGTCGCCGAGAGTCTCTACACTGAGTACGATCGCGACCTCGGATGGGTGAATCTCCCCAACATCTATCTCCCCAACATGTACGGGCCGGGGAAATATCTTAAGACAAATTCGCAGCGCTTCCGGAACAATCAGGATTTTACCCTGCAGGTGCCGCCAGGAAAGACGCGCATCATCTGTTCGGGCGATTCCTTTACGTTCGGTTTCGGCGTTGACAATGATCACACCTGGGCACAGCAGCTCGCTGCGCGCGCCCCGAACATCGAGACCGTCAACATGGGCCAGGGAGGATATGGAGCCGACCAGGCTTATCTCTGGTACAAACGCGACGCAGCCGAACTGGACCACAACATCCAGATTCTTGCACTGATTGCTCCCGATTTATACCGGATGCAGCACTCATCGTTTAACGAATATGGCAAGCCGGTGCTCGCGGTGCAGAACGATCACCTGGTCACGACCAACGTGCCGGTTCCGCGTTCACTCGCCGTCCGCTCGCCGCGGTTACTGCGGGTGCAAAACGCTTTGTTCAATCTCAATATCACCCACCTTCTCCGCCGGATGCTGAATCTTGACACCGAGGCTGCGGTGACCGCGACCCGCAAGGAACGGAACCGCGAGACGTCCTGGGTCTTGTCCTACATGCTTGACGACCTGCTGGCGACCAACCGCGCCAGGAACAGCGTGCTGGTTTTGGTTTATCTGCCAACCCGCGAGGACTACGGAGGAGACACAGGAACGGGCTGGCGAAGGTTTCTGGCCCAGTATGCCCAGCATCAGAGCGTTTTGTACCTCGACCTCACTGACGACTTTCGCCGCCTTTCCCCCGCAGAGGTAGACAGCATGTTCATCGGCACGGGGACAGTCAATTTTCTCGGAGCAGCCGGTCACTATAACGAGGCCGGCAATGCGTTCGTTGCCGATCTGATCTATCAACGGCTCCTGGCAAATCCCGAGACCGCAGCCAAGTTACACGCGCAGCCAATCAGCGCCGGCCTTTCTCGTTCTGATACGGTCAAGTCTTTGGCCCACCAGGAACGATGAAATGCGGGAGCGCTACTGCGCTTCAACCCCTGCCGGCTGCACGTTGCGGCGGGGACGGCGGTTGGCTTGCAGGATCTTCTTGCGCAACCGCAGCAATTTCGGTGTAACTTCCACCAGCTCATCTTCGGCGATGAACTCGATTGCCTGCTCCAGGTTCAGGTTCTTGAATGGAACCAGCCGGATTGCTTCGTCCGCGGTGGACGCGCGCATGTTGGTCAGTTTCTTCTCGCGCACAACGTTCACGTCAAGATCGTTGTCCCGTGAATTCTCTCCGATGACCATTCCCTCATACACCTCGACTCCGGGACCGGCGAACAGCTCACCGCGCTCCTGCAGCCCCCACAGCGCGTAGGCCGTGGTCAGACCCGCGCGATCGGCGACCAGCGCGCCCGTTGGCCGATGCGGAATCTCGCCCTGCCACTCGGTGTAGCCATCGAAGAGCGAGTTCATCACGATGGTGCCCCGCGTGTCGGTCAGCAGCTCGCTGCGCAAGCCGATCAGCCCGCGGCTCGGGACACGAAACTCCATGCGCACCCGGCCGTAGCCGTGGTTGTGCATCTTCTCCATCTGCGCCTTGCGCGTGCCCAGCTTCTCAATGACCACGCCGACGAACGATTCCGGCACATCGATCGTCAACCTTTCGACCGGCTCCATCAGCTTGCCGTCCACGTGCTTGGTTACAATCTCAGGCTTGCCGACCGCCAGCTCGTAGCCTTCGCGGCGCATCATCTCAATGAGGATCGCCAGTTGCAGCTCGCCACGTCCCATCACCCGGAAGGAATCGGTGCTGTCGGTTTCCTCTACCCGCAGCGATACGTTCGTCAGCAGCTCCTTCTCCAGGCGCTCGCGCAAATTCCGCGAGGTAACATACTGCCCTTCCCGTCCGGAAAACGGCGACGTGTTCACCATGAACTGCATAGCGATGGTCGGCTCGTCGATGGTGATGATCGGCAGCGGCGCCGGATTTTCGATGTCGGTGATGGTTTCGCCGATATTGATTCCAGTCACTCCGGCGACGGCCACGATGTCGCCGAGTTCGGTTTCTACGATGTCGGTGCGCTTCAGCCCGGAAAACGAGAACAGCTTCGTGATCTTGATCTTCTCGATTGATCCGTCACGCCTGGCGATGGCAACATCTTCGCCGGTGCGCAGCGTGCCGTTGAAGACCCGCGCAATCGCAATGCGTCCGAGGTAATCGCTGTAGTCGAGATTGGCCACCAGAACCTGCAACGGTCCGTCCGCATCGCCCTGCGGCTCAGGAATTGTGTTGACGATCGCCTCGAACAGTGGCTGCAAATTCTCGCCCGGCTTATCGGCGTTCAAGGACGCCGTACCCAGCTTGGCATTGGTGTAGAGCACGGGGAAGTCGAGCTGATCTTCCGCCGCGTCAAGGTCAATGAACAGGTCGTACACCTCGTTGAGCACTTCCTGTGGGCGTGCGTCAGGCCGGTCAATCTTGTTGATCACGAGGATTGGCGGCAGCTTGGCCTCAAGGGCTTTGCTCAGGACGTAGCGCGTCTGCGGCAGCGGGCCTTCGCTGGCGTCCACCAGCAGCATCACGCCGTCCACCATCTTCAGCGCGCGCTCCACCTCTCCGCCGAAATCGCTGTGACCCGGCGTGTCCACGATGTTGATCTTGACAGTCGTGGGTGCGGGTGCCTCATCCGAGCCGGTTGTGCTTGAGTGGGACTCCGGGTGATAGAAAATGGCCGTATTTTTTGCCAGGATCGTAATCCCGCGCTCGCGCTCCAGTTCGTTGGAGTCCATCACCCGCTCCACATGGGCCTCATTGGCGCGAAAAGTCCCGCTCTGGTTCAGCATGGCGTCCACCAGTGTGGTTTTGCCATGGTCCACGTGCGCGATGATGGCGATGTTGCGAATGCTCGTGCTCAAGACAACTTTCCTTCCTGTTGGGGGAAAACCGCATGCGATCAGGCAAACGGAGGGCTTAGGTGCGTACTTTCAGTTTACAATACGCGGCGAAGACCGGGGTCGCCACGCTCCGGCTAAGATTGCTGTGCCTTTTACACGATCTCAGGGGATGGAATGCGCATTCTCACGCTGATCGCAATTGCGATCTCACTGTTGGTTTGTTCCGGCGGCGCCTGGGCGCAAAGCAGCAACGCCCGCCCCGAATCCTCTTCGTCCGTCTCAACCTCGACCGCCGATTTTGCTGACGACCAGACCTTTGCGCAATTTCAGCGCGTGACCACCGGCATCAAACCGCCCAAAGCCATCCATGCTCCCGATCCCAAATTCCCTGATCTGCCGCCCGACGCAGAACGACACGGGTTAGTGGTGATGCTGGTCGGTGTGAATGCGAAGGGGCACGTACAGGCCGTCCGGGTGCTCCGCAGTGACGAGAAGGCCTACGAGCAGAGCGCCGTGGACACCGTGAAGAAGTGGAAGTTCAAACCCGCCGAGAAGAATGGCCAGCCAGTGCCGGTTCAGGTAACGGTCGAAATGAAATTTCAGAGGTAGCCGCTTCGATGTTGTCGTCATCCCGCCTATATCGACGGTTGGCGTTGTCAGGTGACACTCGGTCGTCGCGGGTCAGTTGGTTACCCTGGGCCTGAATTGTTACGAAAGTACAGTTACCCAACCTGTACCTTCGTAATCTTGACAACGGCGCACACGGCGGTACGCTAACGACCAGAGGCTTAGTATCTCTACGCCCTGAAGCGGGCGGAATGGTCTTTGTAATCAGGGATAGGGCCAGGTGATGGGCGAACAGCTTTGTATGTACCACTCTGTCGATGCAATAGGGCCCCGCATTTTCGAGAAACGGTACGAGGCGTCGGCCCGCAGTGGTAGGTTTTCACCCGCAAGTCCTTTGGACACAAGATTTTGATATCTGAGCCCTTTGTATGCAATATTTTACGTGGC
>JBKQKT010000734.1:0-3242 GCA_052147365.1 Candidatus Korobacteraceae bacterium
GGGCCCGCACAAGCGGCCCAGTACGCAGGCCCCAGAGCATGAAGCGTCGTCAACCTGCCGGGCGCCAAAGACGAGACTCCTTTCGTTAAGTTGGGCGGAGACGGTCCTTAGAGTTCGGCCGGTGTCCTGAGCGGCCGGAATGACTTGAGTAATGAGGCTAAACCTCACATCGACGCGGCGGACCGCCCTGCTTTGCCTGCTGGTCAGTAGCGGCATTTTCATTCTCTGGGGATTTCATCGTGCGTCACAGCGCCCAGTGGGCAAGTGTGACTTCACGGCGATCTACTACGGCGCGCGCTGCCTCATCGACCACCGCGATCCCTACAAGCCAATCGAATTCGAGAGCGTGTACAAGGCAGAAGGAGGGGAAATGCCCTCTGGCTTGCCCACCTTGCGCATGTTCCGGAACGCGATATTCCGGTGCATCAATCTCCCAAGCTCGCTGTTGCTGGTCGCTCCCCTGGCAATGTTGCCATGGGGGCTTGCGTCCGTGCTGTGGCTGATGTTGATCGCGGGATGCTTTACGCTTGCTGCCTTCCTGATGTGGAACGCCGCGGGGAGCTTTGCGCCCAGGTTCGCGCCTCTGCTCATCTGCTTTGTGCTTGTCAACGGGGTGTTTCTGCTTGAACTGAGCAACGCCGCAGGAGTCGCGGTAGGTCTCTGCATTGTGGCGGTCTGGTGCTTCCTCAAGGAGCGGTTTGTGCCGGCGGGCATTCTCGGCATGGCGGTTGCCCTTGCACTGAAGCCCCAAGACGCAGGGCTGGTCTGGCTTTACTTCCTGCTGGCCGGTGGCGCCTGCCGGAAGCGCGCGCTGCAGACTCTGCTGGTGGTTGGCGTACTGATTCTGCCATCGGTCCTTTGGGTTTCTCATGTCGCGCCGCATTGGGCGCAGGAGCTGCACGCGAATGTGCAGGCGGGCGCAGCCCGAGGCGGCGTCAACGACCCCGGGCCGTCGACCGAGACTTTCCGAGGCACCGCTATGGTGATCAACCTCCAATCGCCGATCGCCATTTTCCGTGACGATCCCCGCGTCTACAACACCGCCACCTATCTCGTGTGCGGTGCGCTTTTGTTGCTCGGCGCAGTGCGAACTCTCCGAGCACGGTTCTCGCAATCGAACGCGTGGTTCGCGCTTGCGGCCATAGCGGCCCTTTCGATGCTGCCGGTCTACCATCGGATGTACGACGCCAAGCTCCTGCTTCTCACCCTCCCCGCATGCGCCATGCTTTGGGCCGGCGGCGGGCCTTTGAAGTGGCCTGCGGGATTGCTGAATACTGCCGCAATCGTTGTTACCGCAGACATCCCATCGACGATTCTCATGATGATTGACAAAAGTTTGAGCGGGAATGTGACCGGGTTCACGGGAAGATTGCTGGACTTAATTTTGCTGCGGCCCGCCGCGCCCATCCTTCTGGCGACAGGAATTCTCTATCTTTGGGTATACCTGCGGAGCACGGCCCCAAGTCGAGGATGGAAGGAAGCGGGAGATTTGGCTGAAACGCGAAAACATGAAGCAGATCGAGCAATTTCATTGGCAAGCGCATGAAGGCGTGGCGCCTCTTCCAAGCTTTAGAGATGCTGGCAGCTCGACCCCTCCGCCGCAAGAACTTCTCGCTTTTCAAGAATTGAAAACTCTGCCCGTTCCCGGGAGATATGAGCTGGCAATGTCTTCCATTGCCGAGCTTGGCTCTCCCGTGTTCTTCAAGCGCCGATAGCGGCGAGAGGGGCCGCTAAAATGAGGCGGGAGGACTCGCATGGGAAATTTGCGTCGCCAAGGCTTGATCTGGGTCCTCGTGAGCATCGGGATTTCGGTCATAGGGGGTATCGCCATTGGGCGCCGAACCGACGCATGGATTGATTTCCGGGCCGTGTACGCCGGCACTCGCTGCCTGATTCACGAGCATAATCCATACAACGTAGGCGACCTCGAACGCGAGTACCGATCAGAGGACGGGCAACGCCCCAAAGACTCTCCGTCCGTCCACCAGGCCATAACGCTCTTTGTGAATGTACCCACCACATTTGTTTTTGTGGCGCCATTTGCACTGCTTTCGTGGGGGCCGGCGCACATTCTTTGGGTGCTGCTGACGGGGTGTGCTTTCATTCTCGCGATTCTGCTGATGTGGAGCGCGGGCGCGAACCACGCACCGAAGGTTTCGACCTTCCTGGCCTGCATTCTTGCGGTCAATTGCGAATCGATTTTTTCGGAGGGCAACACCGCAGGAATTGTAGTGGGGCTTTGCGGGATCGCGGTGTGGTGTTTTCTCGAGAATCGATTTGTGTGGGCCGGAATTCTATGCCTCGCGCTCAGCCTTGCGGTGAAGCCGCATGATTCAGGCTTTGTGTGGCTCTATTTCCTTCTGGCGGGCGGAATCCATCGCAAGCGGGCATTGCAGAGCGTCGTCATCACGGCTGTCATTGGCCTGATGGCGTGCCTGTGGCTTTCGCACGTGGCGCCAGGGTGGATGCACGATTGGCACGCTAATCTTGCCACAATCTCGGCGCGCGGCGGCATCAATGAGCCTGGTCCCGATTCTGTCTCCGGCCGTTCCCTTTTTATGGTTGTCGATCTCCAGGCAGCCGTCAGCATTTTCCGCGATGACCCAGCGTTTTATAACGCCGTAAGCTACGCGATTTGCGGGGCCTTTTTGCTGGCGTGGGCCGCCTGGACGCTGCGAACGCGGGTTACGGTCGAGAAGGCATGGCTGGCAATGGGAGCGGCGGCAGCGTTCACGTTGTTAATCACCTATCACCGGCCGTGGGATGCCAAGCTGGTAATGCTCGCTATTCCTGCCTGTTGCCTATTGTGGGCTCGGCGCGGACGGGTGGGGAAGATTGGATTCCTGATCACGGCCGCAGCGGTTCTGTTCGCAGGCGATGTTCCACTGTCGGCTATCACAATCCTGGCTAGTTCCCTGAAGCTGAGCACGGCTGGGCTTGGCGGACAGCTACTGGCTCTTGTGCTGATACGTCCGGAATCGATTGCATTATTGGCGATGGGGATTTTCTATCTTGGGGTGTATCTACGGCGCGTCCATCCGTTGAACGCTTGCGCATCCGTGGTCGAGGAGATAAAAGGTGTTTCGGAATAGCGGATATGCTTGCATGTGCAGACAAGAATAGTGAGCGCGGGCTACGAATCCGAGGGGACCGGACATTGATCAACGGAAAGCGGATCGCAGTGGTGATGCCGGTGTACAACGCCGAGAAGCCGCTGGAGCAGACCGTGCGCGAGCTTTCCG
>JBKQKT010000735.1:0-2953 GCA_052147365.1 Candidatus Korobacteraceae bacterium
GCGATCAAAGTCAATGCCCATGCGCTTATTGACTGTCTTGATGCCAAGCCCAAAGTAACACCTTCGTGTGACTGCGGTGCACTGTTTACATGCCCTATAGTCGAAGGCATACAGGCCAGCGAGAGTCTGCCATGACGATTGTCTGATCAACGTCAAAGCGTCTGCAGGCTCCGGAGGTCAACCATGAATGATCGAGTTCTTTCGCCGCGGGTGCTTCTTCTCATCGCTATGGCGCTGCCTATAGCGGGCTGCACCAATCCGCTGGCCGTCTCAGTTTCGGTATCCCCCACAAGCCAATCCATCGGGACCGGCCAAACTGTGCAGTTCACAGCGCTCGGGACCTACGGACACGGGTCAAATCACCCTTCGAGCCAACAGGACATCACTGATTCGGTGACATGGACTTCGAGCGCTCCCGGTGTGGCCACGATCAGCGCCACCGGCGTTGCGACCGGTGTTTCCGCGGGATCAACCACCATCACCGCCAGCATCAATGGATTTACCGGAGTCGTTTCCTCTTCGGCCGCGCTGACAGTGACCGGAAACTCCGGAGGAGGTGGAGGGACTCCGTCATCGCTTGCAATAATCCCGAATACGCAACTGGTGACGACAGTGGGGTACACGGCCCAGTTCCAGGCCATTGAGACCACTGCCACAGGGGCCACGGTCGACGTGACCAACTTGGCTTCCTGGGGTTCAAGCAGCCCATCGATTGCCACCATCGGCGCCTCCACTGGGCTTGCCACCGCAGTAAGTCTGGGCACAGTCACGATTACTGCGACTTATCCGAGCGGCGCAAGCACGCTGACGGGCACTGCGACCTTTACCGTGGGAAGCGGGTCCCCCGGAGGCGGCGGATCAACCGAAGAATATACCGCTGTCACCATCGTCCCCAGCTCGCAGTCTGTCTCTGCCTCAGGCCAGACGGGCCAATTCATTGCTCTTGCTACGTTGGGAGCGAACGGTCTTGAGCAAGATGTGACCAACTCCCCGCAGCTCACCTGGATCTCGAGCATTCCATCCGTCGCCACGGTCAGCACAGCGCTCTCCTCCGGCAATGGCGTGGCCACCGGTGTAAGCCTCGGCACCAGTACCATCACTGCCGAACTGAAGAATCCCGATGGTTCCCTGGTATCGGGCTCATCCACCGTCGATGTAACCAATGCTCCTGCGCCCGAACCGCTGCTAAGCCTGTCTATCATCCCCGGTACGATCACCGTCGGAAATCTCCTCGATGCTGGTCAGTTCCTGGCGATCGGCACCTATTCAACTTCTCCCACGGTCAGAGACCTGACGAACTCCGTGCAGTGGCTGACCTCTGCCCCCAGCGTGTTCCCAGTGAATACCAACGGAACAGGTGTTCCGAGCGGCGGCGCGAATGCCGGCGTAGTCACTGCCTACGGAAACGGCAGCGCCACGATTATTGCTGAAGCTACGGATCCGCAGACGGGATCGATCCAGACGGCGACGGCAACATTCAGTTGCCCATTGATCCTGCCTACCCCCACAACCGCAGGCTCGTGCTATCCAGGCTCCGAGGCTTCCTCGCTCCTGTCCACACTGACCATTTACAACGAGGGCTTGAACACCACGAACTGGCTGGTTCTGGCTCCCTCCGCCACCGGAACGCCCAACGTGATCCATTGCGGCCCAGGTTCCAGCGGAGATGGCCTCGGCGGATCGGTCTGCGTCGCAACTTACCCCGTCGGCACCACCGTTACACTCACGGCGCCGGCCGGACAGGGAGCATTCGGCGGATGGTCTTACAACTGCGTGCCCCTGGGAAGCGTAACAGCGGCTGGACCCAACCAATGCCAGGTCACGCTCACCTTCGACGATACCGTCGGAGCAATCTTCAACTAACGCGTTTGCAACTCCAGGAGAGCCGCCCTTCGGGGCGGCTTTCTTGTTTCTGCGCAACCCGCGTCCAGCGTTCTGTCGCCGCACGTTGACTGCGTCGCGCAATCCGGCCTCTCCAGTCACACCGTTTAGACTGTTAAGGTTCCTTTGAACCTGATGGCCCATCATTTTGGCATGCTCCGCCGCTTTCGCTTCAATCTCCCGCAACGCATCGCGGCGGCACTTTTGGCAGCTTTTCTTCTCCAGGGATTTTGGCTCGTAAGCCGCCAGACACTCACTGACAGCGACTACCAATACGCGCGCTGCGGCCGCGAAACCTGGGAAAAGCCTTCGCCCCTCGCCGGCTACTACACCTCCTGCGGCAATATTCACGACGGCATTCTCGCCTACCGCCTCGCCGGCCTTCCGCTCACCCTCAATCTCCTCTTCGAGCGCGGATTCGATCTTTTTCGCAAACCCGAGGATCGCGTGGTTCAAATCGGGGTCCCCGCAGACGGGTCTTCGTCTGCGGGGTGGGAGCAATCTAGCGGCGATCTCAGCATCTGGGAGCTTCGCCATCAGATGACCCACATCCTGCTCCTCCTGCGCCTGCCATTCCTCTTTGCCGGCTGCGCTCTTGGCGGATGTATCTGGTGGGTCACGCGGCGCCTCTACGGCAATCTGGGCGGCTACACGGCGCTCGCCCTCTATTGCTTCTCACCGGCCGTCCTCAAAGCCTGTGTCGCGCCCAATCCTGACGTGCTTGCCGCCCTCGGTGTCTTTGGCGGCGTGTACACCTGCATTGGAGTGGCCCACGCCATGCAAGGACCCCGCCGGAAGTGGCGTCCCCGCATCGTGTTGCTCATCGTTATATTCGGCATCGCCGCGGCCGCGCACATCGCGGCCCTTCCCGTCGCCGCGCTGCTCGGCCTTGCAGCCATGATCTGGATCGCCGAAGGCCACAGGAGCCAGGCTCTGCCCGTCGTCCTCGTGGCCACGGTTGGAGGACTCGTTCTTCTCTTTGCTTGCTATGGCTTCTCGCCAGACGCCTTCAGTTATGTCTTTCGTTCGTCGGCCGGGTTCCTGGGTTTCTCCATCGACCCTGCCCGCCGCT
>JBKQKT010000736.1:0-13043 GCA_052147365.1 Candidatus Korobacteraceae bacterium
AGTGAGCCCCCTCTCCGTAGACCTGAATAGGATTTACGAATCCGTCGGCCACAGGAGAATCACCGTGCGCATGCGCTTCCCCCGCATCGCTTTTCTTTTCGTTTGTGCCGTGTCGCTAGCCCTCCCCCTGGCGGCACAGTCTCCCAATGGGACGATTAACGGTCGCGTTGTTGATCCCTCGAACGGAGTAATCGCTGGGGCTGACATCCTTGTAATCAACGACGTGACCAGGGTGACGTACCTAGGCAAAACCAACAACGATGGCATCTATGTCGTGCCGAATCTCCCACCTGGGCCTTATCGCCTGCAAGTTTCGAAAGTTGGATTCAAGACACTGATCAAGCCAGACATCGTCCTTAACGTTCAAGACGCACTGTCCATCAACTTCACTCTTCCAGTCGGAGCAGTCTTCGAGACAATGACAGTGGAAGGCGGGGCACCGTTGGTGAACACAGAATCCGCATCGGTGAGCACAGTTGTGGATAGGCAATTCGCGGAAAATCTTCCCATGAATGGCAGAAGCTTTCAGACGCTGATTGAGCTTACACCAGGAGTCGTTGCTACAACGAGCACCCCTGTGGATGGGGGGCAATTCAGCGTAAACGGACAGCGTGGGAGTTCTAACTACTGGATGGTGGATGGCGTGAGCGCGAACATCGGGGTGAGTGCGACAAACGCGCTGGGGAATGGGCTTGGTGGCGGTCTTGGTTCCTTTAGCGCACTAGGGGGTACGAACAGTTTAGTGTCCATAGATGCTATGCAGGAATTCCGTATTCAGACTTCGACGTATGCACCGGAATTTGGCCGCACACCGGGAGCACAGATTTCAATCGTCACACGCTCGGGAACGAATCAGTTTCACGGTACGGCATTCGACTATTTGCGGAATAATCTGTTTGATGCCAACGATTGGTTTGCCGACTACGCTGTTTTGGCTAAGCCGGAGGAGCGCCAAAATGATTTCGGCGGTACGGTCAGTGGTCCGATTCTGAAGGATCGCACTTTTTTCTTCCTGTCCTATGAGGGGCTTCGCCTTCGGTTGCCACAGGTCGTGCTGGACACGGTCCCTGACACGAGTTTCACGCCCGGTGGTACAACAAATTCGCGGCAGAGTGCAATTCCGTCCTTGCAGCCATACTTCAATGCTTTCCCCCTGCCAAACCGAAATAGTCCGGAAATCTTCACACCATGTGACCCAGCGACTGATCCCACGTGCCCACCCTCAGGTCAGAAGCCAACGGGCACAGCACAGTTCAACGCTTCGTTTTCAAATGCTGCCATGCTGGATGCCTACAGCATTCGGATCGACCATAAATTGAGTAACAAGTGGGGGCTTTTCGGGCGATACAACTACTCCCCCTCTCAAATCACCGGGCGTGGATCTAGCGCCGAGGCGCTAAGCGTGGTTGACCCGATTCGCATCACGACACAAACAGCAACCGTTGGAGCCACTTGGATCATATCTCCGGTCGTTGCGAATGATATTCGGTTCAATTACAGCCGGACGAATGGCTCCAGCACCAATTATCTTAGCAACTTCGGGGGAGCCGTACCTCTGACTTCTCTTCCATTTCCCATTCCCTTTACTACCCAAAATTCGCTGTTTGGCGTCGGGTTCTTTGCATTGAAAGGTGGCCCACAACTAGTCGTAGGAAGAGACCAACAGACGTTGCAGCGACAATTCAACATAGTGGATGGCTTGTCCTTACAGCAAGGACGGCACAGCCTCAAGTTCGGAGTTGATTTCCGTCGTTTATCGCCAGTGGCTGATCCCAGCCTATACACACAAAGCGCCATCTTCATAGACATGCCATCGGCGGAAACTGGGATTCCTCTCTTTAGCGAAATACAATCCAGTGTCGCTTCCACGTTCTTGTTTCGGAATCTCGGTGTCTACGCTCAGGACACATGGCGGGTGGCTTCCCGTCTGACCCTGACGTACGGTCTCCGATGGGATGTGGACTTTGCGCCTGTCTCGCTTAGCGGTCCGAATCTGCCGGCGGTTACAGGCTATAATGTGAACAACTTATCGAATTTGGCGCTTGCCCCATCTGGAACGGCTCCGTTCAACACCACATTTCGCAATCTGGCCCCGCGGATCGGTGTCGCCTACGAACTCTCCCAAGCCTCCGGCTGGCAGACTATACTACGCGGGGGATTTGGCGTTTTCTACGATTTGGCGACCTCTGCAGTTGGACCAATGGTTTCAGGTGTCTACTATCCGTTTGGTGCCCACAACCTGAACTTCGGAGGCACTTTCCCGTTGGACCCGGCTTCGGCCGCACCGCCAACGATCAGTCCTGACAGCCTCAGTTGTTGTGGTAACGCACTGGTCGCGTTCGATCCGCATCTAAAGCTTCCGTACACCCTTCAGTGGAATGTCGCCCTGGAGCAGGGGTTGGGGAGTCAGCAATCCGTTTCTGCTTCTTATATCGGCTCCTCAGGGAGACGGCTACTTCAGACCGCAGATATCTTCTCACCGAATCCGAGTTTGAGTGCCGCTGACTTAGTCAGCAACACGGCTGCCTCCGACTATAATGCGCTCCAACTTCAGTTCCAACGCCGTTTGTCGCACGGTCTACAGGCCCTTGTTTCCTACACATGGTCACATTCGATTGACGATGGTTCCGCTGGCTCGGACTTCGTTGGTTCGAATACGTACATTTCCGCACTCGGCGCAAACGCAAACCGAGGCCCCTCCGATTTTGACATCCGCGATGCGTTCTCTGCTGGCGTCACCTACGACATTCCGGTTCCGAAGATCAACGCTTCTGCGAAGGCAGTTCTACGTGGCTGGTCCATCCAAACCTTTGTGGTGGCCCGTTCATCGCCGCCCGTTGACGTCTACTACGACGCGTCTGAAATTGGAACTTTGTTCAACTCGGGGGCATATGTCAGGCCAGACGTCGTGCCAGGGCAACCCCTTTACCTCAATCGGTCACAGTGCGTTGCCGTTCTTGGACCACCTTGTGCTGGCGGAAAGGGATTCAATCCGGCGGCGTTCACACCTCCGCCGCTCGACCCGAGCACAGGTAATCCACTGCGGCAGGGAAACCTTGGTCGAAACACACTGAGGGGCTTTGCCGCTGCCCAAGCGGACTTGGCGGTACACCGCGAATTCCCGATCCACGAACAACTGAAGCTCCAATTCCGTGCTGAACTCTTCAATTTCTTCAACCATCCCAACTTCGGCCAGCCATTCGGAGACCTCGGAGGGCCGCAGGCTCTAAATCCTCAATTCGGCCAATCGATGTCCACGCTGGGACAAAGTCTTAGTGGGGCTCAATACGCGGGAAGCGTTGGGAGCGGGTCTCTAAACCCTCTTTATCAGCTCGGAGGGCCGCGTTCGGTACAATTCGCGCTGAAGTTGACATTCTGACAATTAGTTTTTACCCCTGCAGCGAGTGGCGGATTCCTTTCCGCACTGTGAAGGCGAATGTTTCCTCGTAGGCTCGAAGCTTCTTTTCTTTCTAAGTGTGGGAACGTCCGGCGGAGGAATAGTGGTCCCCGAGAATAAACTTAAGTTGATTTTGTTTTGCCTAGCGGCTTCTTGGTCGTGGTATGTCATACCGAATCGCATTGTGGCACAGAATGCGGAACCCTTGCCTTTAGAAGACGCCCTACGGATCCGCGAGTTTGACGAGTTGATGCCGATCACACTTTCACAGGATGGCAAATGGTTGGCATATACGGTCAGGGACCATCAAAGGATCAGGCCGGTAGATGAAGAGACGTGGTATCGAACAGGCGTTCGCGACACGTTCACGGGGACCGACATCTATATCCTGAACATCGGGACAGGGGAACCCAGAAACCTGACCGAGGGAAAGAACGATAATTTCATGCCCGTTTGGTCGCCGGATGGTCGGTATCTGGCCTTTCTGTCTGATCGGGATGGCAGCGGCCAGGCAAGACTGTGGATTTGGGACGCGATGAGAGATGAAATCAAGAAGGTCTCCGATCTTAATGTCAGGCAGTTAGGTCAGATCGAATGGACATCCGATAGCCAAAAGATGCTCATCCCCATAGTTCCAGAGGGTATGTCCACTGAAGACTATGCCAAGAGGCTAACATCCCTTTCAGGGAGCCAAAGCGCCACGCGAAGCGAAGCGTCAGGATCTACGGTCATCCTGTACCGATCGGCTGCCACTGCGGAGGGAGGGAACGGGACTTCCAAGTCTGATCCTTGGAACCTGGACATAATGTTGCGTGATCTGGCCTTAGTTGACATTGGCAGCACAAAGACCAGCATAGTTGTACGTGGACGAAGAATTGCCGCGTATTCGATGTCCCCCGACGATTCACGTGTTGCATACACAATACCAAAGCGATTCGAAACGCCTGGGTCCCAGCAGACCTTATTTGATCTTGTCACTTATAAGCTCTCGACAAGTCAGGAAGGAGTCGTCGTTTCAGATGTCCGGCTCGATTATGACGGTGCTGCATTCAGTTGGTCGCCGGATGCCAAGCGTCTTGCGTACCATACAGGTGGGCCCGAAGAGAATATCGCGGATTGTTACGTGACAGACGCAGATGGCGGGAATTTACGCAATGTAAGTATGCTTTCACCTCACGTGTCACCGTATAAGTCGACGACACCTCTCTGGGATGCAAGGAGCGAGCATATCTATTTCATTCGCGATGGCGCGCTGTGGATATCCCCCGTCGACCAAAGCAAGGCTCTTGAACTTGCCCGCTTGCCTGATCGACAGATCGCTAGGATCATTCCTCAAGCCGCAAGTCTCTTGTGGACACATGGTGGAGGTCAGTCAACCGTTGTCTTGACGCACGACGATGCGGGCAAACAGGATGGATTTTACAATGTTGATTTGAGAACCGGGGAAAGTACCAAACTACTTGAAAAGGGACAGTGCTATACCTGTGCGAATGTGGACATGCAATTTGCAGTGACCAGCGACGGCCGAGCGGCAGTGTACTTCGCCGAAGACGCACAGCATGACAGTGATCTGTGGATGAGCGATCCAAGTTTTAGAAACCCGCGGCGCTTATCGCACCTCAACCCTCAGTTTGACAAGTACAAAATGGGAGCCGCCCGGCTGGTTCGTTGGTCAAGCGATGATGGCGAACAAGTGCAGGGAGCATTGCTGTTGCCCTCTAATTATCAGGAAGGGAAACGCTATCCCCTCATCGTCTGGGCCTATGGGGGAAGAAAGCGTTCGGATCGCCTTGACCATTTCGGTTTCGAAGGGCCGGGGCCATTCAATATGCAGCTACTCGCCACACGCGGCTATGCCGTGCTACTCCCTGATGCACCCCAACATCTCGGTACACCTATGTTGGACCTAGCCAAAACGGTGATGCCGGGCGTGAACAAAATGATCGAGATGGGGATTGCGGATCCGGGGCGGCTCGGTGTGATGGGGCACAGCTATGGGGGCTACAGCGTACTTGGCTTGATCGTCCAGACAACGCGTTTTAAAGCGGCAATCGAAAGTGGTGGAATTGGAAACCTTGTGGGCGACTATGGCGAAATGGACGCGGCTGGCGCTGCCTATGGAATTTCAATCGAAGAGCATGGACAGGGGTTGATGGGTGGAACTCCGTGGCAGTTCCGAGACAGGTACATCGAAAACTCGCCAATCTTCTATCTCGACAGAGCTGAGACGCCACTATTGATTGTACATGGATCGGCGGATACAACCGTTGCGGCATTTCTTGGCGATGAGGTATTTGTCGCGCTACGTAGGCTGGGTAAAGAAGTCGAATACGCGAAGTACGAGGGTGAGGGCCATTCGCCAATCTATTGGAGCTATGCAAACCAGGTGGACTTTTGTGAACGTGTGATGGTTTGGTTTGATACGCACCTCAAGGGGATTGCTCATTGATAAGGTTCTTTTAGGAAGGAACTGAAAAGAAGGTGATTTTAGGCTTTGAGTAGATTCGACGGGTTCGAGGGGCTCCTCAAGAAAATTAGCGCCAAGAGCATGTGCTATTGGCGTTGGCACCAGAGCGCCCAGGGTCGCTGGGCGCTCCGGTGGCTGTTTACTCGTCGGCTTCATACGCGGACGCGGTCAAATCCTTGAATGTGTCATGGATGTTCGGGTTTGGCTTGTTGACGCTCTGCACGAAATCCAGGGCAGAACCGAGGACAACGACTTCCGGTTTGCTGTATTTCATTGTTTTCACCTCCTTCCTGTCCAATTGTTCACTTGCACAGCTAGCTAGCTGAGCCTTTTGCTAAAAAGGACTGCGTCAACACTCTTTCTCCTCCGAGGTGCGAATCACTCTGGGTTCTGGTTGACGTGCCTCCAATCAATATGTGCTGGCCTAGGACGGCTTTCAGCCAGGACTCGATACGTACAGTGCGCATTAGAGCGACCATTGGAACGTTCTGGCCATGCCGCGCCCTCTGCAGGGCTTCGCAAAAACCGTTTGGGTCAACAATGCCGAGTATGCTGCTGACCATGTGCTGGCTCATCTCGGCCAATTTGGTCCACTCCGTCGAGATCGCTTCCATCGGTGCTCGGGCAACATACGCTTTTCGCTTCCTGTTCAGGAGTTCCTGCGGGACGATGCCGATCAGCGCGCGGCGCATCAGGGAACGGCGTTGACCGGGGCGCACGAGTTGTTCCCGCGGAATTCCATATAAGAATTCCAGGAGGTCGCGGTCGAGGTAGGGATAACGTTTCTCATAGGGTGGCTCGGCCGACGGGGTAGAACACGCTATTTGCCGTCGCAATAAATTCAGCGTGCTTAGGTTTTCCTGAAAAGTCGGCAGGGGACCGAGGAGCCTCAACCTAGATTCATAGTTGGTCAGGGGGGCTCGATGGCGCTTCACAAAGCTGGGACGCAACCACGGTGCTGGCTGCATGTGTTCCGGAACGCCGACTAGAGCCGGAGGGAAAAATCCCCGGAAGGCTTCGCAGAGCAAGAGGAACCATGGTTTTCTCTTATTCAGCGCCCAAAGTTTTAGTTGATGAGCGAGCGCCCTGAAGTGGCCTTTTGCAAGTAGATCTTCCAGTTCAGGCGTGGCTGTTGGTACGCCTCCCGTCACCTCGTCTCCACCAATTCCGGAGAGCACGACGCGGTTTCCTTGGGAATTCAGATACGCTGCAAATTGCTTCGTCGCTTCGTTGGAGCGGCCGAGTGAATCTGGAGTGGCAGCAAACCGGTCACATTCGAACTCAAACTTGAGACATTCATGCAACCCGACATCAACATGACAGCCCATGCGGCCACGCTTCTCTTCGACCTTGCTGAAATAAGGACGTTCGTTCCAGTTCGGCTCGGAATCGTTGTAATAAGAGATGGTATCGAGCCGTGGGGTTTCAGCGGCCCCTCGGGCAATGATGGTATCCGCCATGCAGACAATGGAGGAAGAATCCATCCCCCCGCTCAGTTCTGCCAGAATGGGGCTATCTGAACGGAGTCTGCGCCTGACAGCTTCCGCGAAGACTGTGCGGAAGTGCTCTTCGTATTCGCCATCCGTCCGATACCGGATTCTTTTGCTTGGATCGAAATCCCAGTATTTCTTGATAGTGTGTGTTCCCAAGCGCAACAGAGCAAAAGAAGACGGAGGCAGGGAATGAATCCCGACGTATGGCGTCAGATGGACCGCGGGGAAAGAGGAGAACCAGCCAGCGATATACTCTTCGCAGAGAGCGAAGGTCTTTGCTCCGAAAAGGACGAGTGGATCAAGGATGGTGCTCCAGGTCACGTGATCTGTTTCGATAAAGTAGTAGAGCTGATGTGTGCCGACAGGATCTTTGGCCAGGACCAAGCAACGTTCGGCTGGGTTCCAGATGGACAGAGCCCAATCCCCTACCAGCTTGCGAAAGGAGTCTTTGCCCCAGTGTTCATAGGCGGTCGCGACGATCGAGAGGTCGGTTGAGTCATTCGAAAGCTCACTTCCGAGTTCATGGATGAGCTCCGAGCCATTGTCCAGCCGGCCGTCCCAGGTGAGGACCTCGCTGGACTTAGTGACATGGGGCTGGATTTCTCGACGGGATGCCCCTTTGGTGCGGAAGGCGCGGTATAAGATACTCACACCGGCTTCGGAATAGGAATTGCCGCCGTCCGGACCATAACGAAGAAGCAGTGCCTGCACTTTCTCGATGTACTCGCGGGCAATCGGCCCACCTTCGAAATTCCATCTTCCGAATTGCACGCTCATGTTCTTCACCTTTGTTTTCGACTTTCAGCCGTTACTACCACCTATCCAAGACTGCATACATTTCTGCTGTATACGGTTTGTCGTTTACCACTCGCCCCTCCACTTCGACCCAGGCATGAGTTCTGAAGGGCATTTGCTGAGCACCGATGACCAGCTGAGCGGGGATTCCGTACCTTTTGAGAACGCACGCCGTTGCCGCAGACCGCTGCAGGCAAAGCGCTTCTTTCCAATACCAAATGCAGGCCATGTCCACTGCCGAGCAGATGCGTTCCACCGCATTGGGAGCGGGGGTCCGTTTTCCGAGTGGGAATGTGCGAACTTGCTCGTAGAGCGCGGAGAAGTTTCCTCGCGTCAGGTAAAGGTCGAAGTGAATCAGTCTCATGTACGCTCTCAGCACAAGAAACGACATAGGGCGAACCTCCACTTCACACGGGCAGTTGCAGTTGGTCACAAAGAAACGCCATCCGGTCTGTAAGGGCCTCGATGCGCTCACTCAACGGGAGTACCGGGGAATGTCCGCGGTGCCGGCTGTAGTCCAGCAATATCGGATACTCGGACACGTTGGCGGCCTGGAGGTGAGCGGTCATTTTTCGGGCATGAAGAGGATTGCAGTTTTGGTCTGCATCGCCCGAAACGATCATGGTTGCAGGATAAGACACACATTCTTGCACCCGGTGATACGGTGAGTAGCGCAAAAGCGTCGCGAAGTCATCGGGATCGTCGGCTGTCCCGAATTCCTCCCGCCAAACGTGCGCATTGTCAAAGAGGTGATAGCGCAGCATGTCGAGCATGGGAACCATACACAGCACGGCCCGGAACAGATCTGGGCGTTGCGTCATGGCTACTCCGACCAGCAGGCCCGAGTTCGAACCACCGAAGATGGCTAGTCTGTGCGCTTCAGTTCGTCCCGTCTCAATTAGCCATTCGGCAGCACAGATAAAGTCATCGAATGCCACCTGCCGGTTCCGTCGCTTGGCGGCGTCGTGCCATTCCGCCCCGAATTCCGAGCCGCCACGAATATTGGGAAGCGCGAACAAGCATCCGCGTTCAAGCAGGAAAGCAACAAACACGCTGAACTGCGGCGTCATCGGGACCCCATAGCCGCCGTAAGAAGTCAGGATCGTGGGGTATTGTCCACTTTCGAGAACATCGCGGTGCCCCACAAGGAACATAGGAATACGGATACCATCACTTGCCGTGAACCAGACCTGGCTGTAGCTGAACGCTTGCGTGTCGAACGAAACCTTTCGCTCTGCCCAGAGTTTCGCCTCGCCAGTCCGGGACGAATAGCGATAGATCTGGATAGGCTTTGTGAACGACTCTTGTTCGAAGAACAGCTCATCCTCGTCGAAAGAGCCGCCGACGAGGCGGACCGTGTCCTGCTTGTTGATCGGCAATTCGCCGAGAGGCGTGCCAAAGAGATCGAAGACCGCGATTTGTGTCTGGACTGTTCGAGTGTAGGAAACAAAGATTCGACTTTCGGTCAACATAAAGTTCTGGATTGGAAAGTCCGTTGCGGGAATCACATCCACGAACTCCGGTTCCAGACCCTCTAGTAAACGAAGCCTGACAATCCGGGAATTCGGTGCATCGCGGTCAGTGATGGCTAGAATTCGGCCATCCTTCATTAGCAACGGCCCGAACTTGTATCCCGCGTTCCCGATCAATAGCGTTGGAGCTGTTTCACTGCCAAATCGCCAGAGATAAAAGTCCGTGTATAGTTTGTCCAGAAAGCGGTATACAAGAAATCCAAGTCGCTCTTTTCCTGGAACAATACTCAGCCGGAGCCTGTGATCGTCACCGGCGAAGAAGATCTGCTTATCGTCGTCGAAGCGCGTGCCCAGAACGTGGTGATACACAGCTCGCCTCTGTGGCTGCGGTGTAATCGCCTCGTGAACGTAGTAGAAGCTTTGAGAATCGGGCGCAAATGCGAAGCCTCGCAGGTAGCCACGGGAAAGCACATCGGGCAGGGTCTTTCGGCTTTGGATGTCCAGCAGTTCAAATGTCCCGGTTCGTTCTCCTCCTTCTTTGACTTCGTACAAGAGGAGCCGTCCATCCGGCGAGACGCGAAGCAATTTGACTGCCGTGTGCTTTCCGGTGCCCCGTTCTGCCGGGTCGATCAGAAGGCTATCTTCTCCATCCGGACTTTCGCGCAAATAGATGGAGGGTTGTTCCTGGCCGGGAAGTCGCTTGCGAAAGAAATACCTCTGCCCGACTTTTTGGACGGAATCGTAGGTCTCCACATCCAGCAGTTCGCGAATGCGCTCGCGAATGCGTTCTCGGCCTGGGATCGCGTCCAAGTATGCGCGTGCGTACTCCGTTTGCGCCTCAAGCCAGGCACGAGTTTGCAGGGAGTCTTGATTTTCGAGCCAACGGTAGGGATCCGTCACAGACACGCCGTGTAGGATTTCGGTCACGGCTTCGATCGGAGAGTACGGCGGAGGTTCCATCAGTTTGGGCATAGCGCGCTCCAGTCTCTCAATCGGCTTGCTTCGCGATGCATCCGCCGGGTCAGGCTCCGGAGATATCCGGCAACCTTGGGGTCTTGAAGTCTGGCCTGGTCGCTCCACGCATCGGTCGCGGCCGCATAGGCAAAAACCGCTAGCATCGGTGTAAGGGCTAAGGCTTCTCGCAGGCTTTCAGGCGACACCAATGATTGCCACTCCTCGGCATAGGCGCTGGTCAGGCCCGACTCGGCTGTCGCGTCCACGCCAGCCATGCGCCGAAAGTGTTCTACAAGATACTGGAAGCTGAGTAACGGATTTCCCACGTATGCTTCGGCCCAGTCCAGGAATACGCAGTGGCCCTCAGACACAATCACGTTGCCGGGATTGAGGTCGAGATGTCCTAGCGCATCGGGTATCCCCAAATCTGTGCTTAAGGAGAGTGCCTCTTCGATCTGTTCCCCGAGTAATATGAGTTCATTCCTCGACAGAACAGGTGGTGGATCCTTGATCTGCTTTTCCATGAGTTGCCCCATGACATGGAGGAAAGGGCGGACCAGCTTCAATAAGGCGGACGCCCCGAGATCGCGCGCACCCGAGTCGACGAGTGTTCCGAATCTGTCGATGGATTCGATTTGCAGCTTCGCCAAGGCCGACGCTGCAACGTTCCAATGGACAGTGTCTTCAGTCTCGCCAAGATTGGTGCCGTCAACCTCCAAGGCCAGCCACCCATTCCATTCCGGCCTCGCAGCAAGAATCGGTGGAAGGTATCGCGGGAGAAGTTTTGCCAAGGCAAGCGTGATTGGAAATTCACGGAGATTAGGGGCGCCGACCGCCTTGAACCATACAGCCGGGCCACTCGTCTCGAACCGAACCAAGCTGAACGACGGGCTTGCATTCAACTGGCAAAAACTTCCCGTCAAATGGAATCCCAGTGGCCCGATTACTTCTTCGATCCATCGCTGCAACTCTTCGAACCAGCCGAGTCTTGCGAACGGCCCTGGCGTTGCAGCACCCACACGTCTATCGCATCCAGCCAGAGACCGCAGCACGGCAACCTGATCCGCGGGATCGACGAAAATTCGCTCGGACAACGACGACACAGGAACCCACTTGGCGCGGGGATGGGATTTTGCCGGCCCAGCGCATTCCATGATCTGGTAGCAGTGGTTGTTGGCGGAGGTGCCTTGAGCGCTGACATCTGGGTTGAAAAGACAAATCGCTTCCTGGCCCCATTTGTTCCTGATAGCCACAGTCATGTTCTCCGCGACTCGCTGCCAACGTGGGATCTCGACCGAAGGTAGAAGAAAACCGTCGCCAGCCGGTGCCAAGAGCAGTTCGTTCCCGCCCTGCCCGAGCACAATAACGCGATAGGTCTCTCGGTCGGATTGTTCTGCCGATTCCATGATCTTGGTCCTAGTTCAGACCGCCACGCCCGGTTCGTGCTCTTCGACCAGGTGACATTTCTCCAAGGCCTGGAGAAATTCCCGCACATCGTTCTCAGCAAGATCCCGGCTAATGCCGAACTCCCGGCTGATCTCATCGACAATCGCTGATTCAGCGGACCCGCCCTTGAGAAGTTCGAGGATCCGCGATCCAACGAAGTTGAGGTTGAACATCTGACCATGACGGACATCCAGCACAATTGCGCCGTCTTGGTTGTGTGTGCTGCGCACCGTGTCAGAAACTCTGTACATTACTGCCCCATCCCTTGTTTCTCGTAATAGAGATCGGATGCCTGGAGCGCACTGTGCCACCCTTCGCCACCTGAAAGCCAGTAAAAGGTGAAAGGGTTCGGTAAACCAACATGCGCGAAAAGAAGTTGCTTAATGACAACAAGATGCGTTTCAGATTCCTTGCGTGAAAAAAATCAAAGTGTCCGCTTTTTAATCAGCATTGCCGTCGCTAAAGTCCCCTACGATAGGGCGGCAAGGAACAAAGTCCGGCGCAGCTTGTATTTACAGAAAAGTCTCTCGGAGATTTTCGTCGATGGTGGAGGCTGTGGAAAAAGATTGGTTGGAGGGGCGACTCGAAGCAAACTTCAGAGAATGGGGATTGCCGTCTTCCACGATTTCTCCACGGGACAGAACGAGAAGTCTGTCGAATGTCGAGAATGTTGAAGGGCGGTGCGAGATGACAATCAGCGTTGATGCCGCGAGACCGCGGCGAATGTTTTCGAGGACAGCCCGTTCTGAAGAGGGATCAAGACAGGAAGTCGCTTCATCCAAGATCACAATTCGAGGTTGCTGCAGAATAGCTCTTGCTAGGGCAAGTCGTTGGCGCTGACCACCGGAAAGTTGACAGCCTCCAGGTCCGACCCGTTGGCGTAAGCCATCGGGCATCGCTGCAATAAGTTGCAAAAGCCCAACGCTGCGAATCACTTCTTGCACTTCTCCCTCGGATGCAGCCGGTCGTACAAACCGGAGGTTAGAGAGCAACGTTCCATCGAAGAGAACGGGGTTGGG
>JBKQKT010000737.1:0-3429 GCA_052147365.1 Candidatus Korobacteraceae bacterium
ATATCAAACGAATTCTACCGCCGGCGACTGCGCCCGGCATCCCACCTAATGGGGAGACGGCAGGCCCTTATTTCCTCGTGGCCGCAGAACATGTTAGAAAGCAAACATCCATGGACGTTCTGAAGAAACTCTTTGAAGAGCATTTCCGCTCACCGGCGCAGCGGATACAGCCGCTGCATGGTGAGCTCGGCGGATCGGGGCGCAGGCTTGTCCGGCTTGCCGATGAGAAACACAGCGCCATTGGTGTTCTGCATGATGTCCGCGAAGAGAATGTCGCGTTCCTTGAATTCTCACGCCATTTTCGCCGCTGCAATCTGCCGGTGCCGGAAATCTACGCTGAAGATCTAGCCCACGGAGCCTACCTCGAAGAAGACCTCGGCGATACGACCTTGTTCGACTTCCTCAGTGCAAATCGTGCCGGCGAGAGCATTTCGCCAGAAGTAGTGGAGGCCTATCGGAAGGTTGTGGCGGTGTTGCCACGGTTTCAGATCGAAGGCGGGCGTGATTTGAATTACAAGGTCTGCTACCCGCGAGCCAGCTTCGACCGCCAGTCCTTCGCGTGGGACTTGAACTATTTCAAGTATTACTTTCTAAAGCTGGCCGGCGTCCCATTTAACGAGCAAGCTCTGGAGGATGACTTCGGGCGCTTGACCGAGTTTGTGCTGGGCGCGGGCCGCGACTATTTTCTTTATCGCGATTTTCAATCGCGCAACGTCATGCTGCGTGACGGCCAACCGTTTTTCCTGGACTACCAAGGCGGCCGCAAGGGCGCGTTGCAATACGACATCGCATCGCTGCTGTACGACTCGAAGGCCGACCTGCCGCCGGAGCTGCGGCAGCAACTGCTGGATTACTACCTTGAGACGCTGAAAGATTTTGTGCCGGTGGACCGGGCGGAGTTCATGCGGTACTACTATCATTTCGTTTACGTGCGCATGATGCAGGCCTTGGGCGCTTATGGCTTTCGTGGCTTCTATGAGCGCAAAACTCACTTTCTGCAGAGTGTGCCCTACGCGCTGAAGAACATACGCTGGCTGCTGCATCACGCGGAGTTGCCCTTTGCTCCCAATCTTATGGACGTGTTCCGACGCGCGCTTACCACAGAGCGCCTCCAAAGACCGGCAGGCGAAGCGGAGAACGAAAATCTGGTGGTGCGAATCTTCAGCTTCTCCTATCACCGGGAGCTGCCAAGAGACGAGAGCGGGCACGGAGGCGGGTTTGTCTTCGATGGACGCGGCCTTCCGAATCCCGGACGCGAGGAGCGCTTCAAGAATCTCACCGGCAAAGACGCGCCGGTGATTGAGTACCTGAATCAGCAGGAATCTGTTCATCAGTTTCTGGCTGGCGTTACGTCGCTGGTCGATGCCAGCGTGAGCCAGTATCAGCGTCGCGGGTTCAGAAACCTGATGGTCTCATTCGGCTGCACTGGCGGCCAACACCGCTCGGTGTATCTGGCCGAGCAACTGGCGGAGCACCTGCGTGACAACAACAGCGTGGAGGTCGTGGTGCGGCATCTTGAGTTGCAGCGGTTGGGCAAATGAAGGCGATGGTCCTGGCTGCCGGCCTCGGTACGCGGTTGCGGCCGCTTACCGACGATCGCCCCAAAGCACTGGTCGAGGTCGCCGGGAGAACCTTGTTGGAGATCACGCTTACTCGCTTGCGAAGCTTCGGTGTTCGCGAGGTGATCATCAACGTTCATCACTTTGCGGACATGATCCTCGAGTATCTGAAAAGGAACAACAACTTCGGCATGCGAATCGAGGTCTCGCGCGAGGAAACCTTACTCGACACCGGAGGCGGACTGAGAAGGGTTGCCCATTTCTTTCTCGAGACTGCCAGTGACGCGCAAATGCCGTTTTTTGTGCACAACGTGGATGTCGTCAGCACCATTGACCTCGACCGCATGTTGCGATTCCATACTGAGAATAAGGCGCTCGCTACTCTGGCCGTTCAGGATCGCGAAAGCTCTCGATATCTTCTCTTTGACCGACAAATGCGATTGTGCGGCAGGCGATCGGGGCGCGACGGAGAGGACAACCTGGTTCGCTCTTGCACGCAGGCGCAGCCGTTGGCTTTTTGCGGAATCCATGTCATCTCGCCAAGTCTTTTGTCACTGTTGAAGGAAGAAGGGGCTTTCTCGATCACCGATGCGTACCTTGGTCTCGCGGCCCAGGGAGAACGCATCGTCAGTTTTCGCGCGGATGAATATTACTGGCGCGATGTTGGCAGCGTCCCCAGGTTGCAGCAGGCCGAGGAAGATCTGGCGAAGCGGCCGTTGTGGTAGCACTGCTTTGCCGGGCGCGCCAAAGAGCTTGACGACGAAACGAGAGATCAGGAAGCCGGGGCCGTCGCCTGCTTCAGAACAAGCTCAACTCTGGCTGCGACGTTTTCCCAAGTATGACCTTGGGCGTAAGCGGAGATGGCCTGCGGATTCCACTCTTGCCGCAGCGCACGCAGCAATCCCGCGCAAATGGCCTTCGGAGTTGGTTCGACAATAATTCCGAGCTCGGGATTCGCGAGCAACTGGGGCACCGCGCCTACAGCGGTCGCAACCACGGGAGTGCCGCAAGCCAGAGACTCGAGAATCACGTTGGGCCATCCCTCCTGGCGGCTTGGCAGGCAACTTACGTCGGCTGCGCTGAAGTAGGTTCTGAGCTGCTCGTTGGGCACGGCGCCAAAGAACCGGCAATTGTCAGCGCAATCCAACTGCTTCGCCATTTGTTGAAGCGCCGAAGGATCGGGCCCAGCTCCTACGAACAACACCTTGCAATTCGTGAAACTCTTCTTTAGCAGGGAAGTGGCACGTACGAGCAGATCCGAACCTTTCACCGGTTTCAGCGCAGCGACGGAAACGACAATTCTGTCCTGCGGGTTCAACCCAAGTTTTTCCCGTGCAGCCAGCCGGTCTTCGCGGAAAAACCGTTGGCCGTCAACCCCGTTTCCAATGATCTGCACATCGTTGAGCATGGGCTCGAGATCGCGCATGATTCTGGCCAGCGAATCGGAAACTGCTACCACCGCCGCAGCGTGACGAAGTGTCCACCTGATTTGCGGGCGTATCGTTGTAAAGCTTGGAAAGGTGTGAATGTCCGTTCCGCGGGCCGAAACCACAACCGGAATGCCAAGCGACCTTCCAATCAGCACCGCCGCCAGCCCGTCCGGGTAAACATAATGCGCGTCAATGCAGTCGAAACGATGCTGCTGATGGAGTCTCCTTACGTAACCGATGCACCCTGCATACATCAGAAGCCCGTGCAACGGCATGGATACCTTAGGCACCAGAGGGTAGCGGGGATGATGGACCTGCAGGTTGCCGATAACCTCGGTCGAGGGAATCGCCGCGATCGACGGCTTCAGAAACTTCGGAGCATACGGAACCGGGGCAACAACCTCAACCGCATTACCTTCGCGCCGGGCGAGATGCGAAGT
>JBKQKT010000738.1:0-2958 GCA_052147365.1 Candidatus Korobacteraceae bacterium
CCGCTCAGCACCGGTTCGTGAATAAAGTCGACCCCGAACTTGAGCGAATGGGCTCCCACAATGTGGCTCAGATCGTAGCGAAATTGATATTTCTGTTGGTTGCGCAGGTCGGGGAAAAAAGTAATCGGAGTTGCGAACTGGTTGTCGCCGTAGGTTTCGAAACCGGAAATGGTCTTCGACGTCGAACTGAACGGAAACGCCATTGCAAAGCCGAGGTATCCATTACGGTCCGCGGTACCGTGCAAATAACTGGTACCTAGAATGAAATTTCCCACCCACGAGGGGCTGAAGGTGAACGTATTGCTGATCACCCCATTCTGATAATTGGAGTGCGTCGTCGCACCGGTGGAGGGCAGGGTACCCTGCTGGACCAGAGCGTTGTTGGTGGTGTAGTTGTCGAGGCCATAGCGCACAAACCACTGCGAGCGCTGCGATTGCGCCCAGTCGAATCGCATCAGACCCATGTAATCTTGGAACGGTACGTTGACGTACGGAGGCACGCCGATTGAAGTCGTGTTGGGAATCAATCCCTCTTGCGCCAGTTGGTTCAGGGCGTTGAATTGCGTCAGGCTGTCGTCACTGTAATTGATGCTGGCATGTTCGTTCACCATCTCAAAGCCGGTGAAGATCCAGAGCTTGTCCTTCACGATCGGTCCGCCAATCGTCCCTACATAGTTTTGTCGTGAGAAGGGTTGCTTCGGTTGGGGCGGCGGATTGTCAATGGGAAAGCGCGCGTTCAGCGCGGCCGCACGCTCGAACACCGCAAAGTCGCCGTGCCACTCGTTCGTTCCACTCTTGGTGCTAATGATTACCGCTGCGGCGGTGGTGCGGCCAACATCGGCATTCGACTGCGACGTCTGCACCGCAAATTCCCGAATGCCGTCCGGAGAGAAGTTCTGCAGGAAGCCGCCGATATAATCGTCCGAATTGTCCATGCCATCGACGGTAAGCTGATTGTTTAGCCCGGAGCTGCCGCCCGTGGACACCGCTGTGATGCGCGCCTTGGTAGGATCGGAAGGCTCAACCGGTTCTGTGCCCGGAACCATGTAAGCGATGTTGGCAAAGCTGCGGGCCGCGAGCGGAATGTCCTGCAGGTCTTTCCCCGAAACCACGCCTCCGTTTACAGCATCTGTGGTGTCGAGTTCCTGGGTGGTGATGGAGGACGGAGCCGCCTTCACGTTTACCGTTTGCTGCACCTGGGCCGGACGCAAGGTCACCAGGACGTCTCGCACATTACTCACCTGCACCGTTACATCAGAGCTGGCCTCGGCGAACGCTGGGGCGGTGACAACTACGTGGTAATTTCCCGGCAACAAATCTGGAAACCGGAATTCTCCACGGCTATTTGCGGTAGCTTGCCGCACGACCCCGGAGCCTTTGTCGGTCACTGTGATGCTGGCAGATTTGACGCGTGCTCCGCTGGCGTCCTGCACCTCACCGAGCAGCGAGCCGGTCGCATTCTGCGCTTGCAAGGTGAATGGCAGCAAGAGGGAGGACAGCGCGAAGAACACAATAGCCAATAGATGTGGACATCTAACTGTGGAGCACATTTGGAGAAGCCCCCAATGAACAGAGAGAAAGCTCGCTGCAACCAGCCAGCGAAGTCACGGGATTCAGGCTATCTTGCAGAGGAATCTACTACCATTGGTAGTACTCATATCTCCGTTTTTTGGGGATGATCGCGTACCAAAGCTTGCTTGGCCTGCTGTTTAGCAATTTTTATAAGCTGGTGATAGTTCGCAGCTCTGTGCTGGCTGGTCTTCAGGGCCGGAATTCTCCTGATCCGTCTTGTCCAGATTGGACACACCGCTCCGCTACCCGCAAAAAAATCCCCAGCCTGACCTCCCAGACTGGGGAATATATTTAGTGCACGTTCTGTGTGCGCTATACGCCGATCACTCCGACGAGTTCCTTTACCGAGTCGGCGCTCTTCTGCAGGGCGGCCTGCTCTTCGGGCGTCAGCTTGATCTCAATGATCTGCTCCAAGCCGTTTGCGCCCAGCTTGCACGGAACTCCTACGAACAATCCATGGATGCCGTACTCGCCTTCGAGATAGGCCGCGCAAGGCACGATTTTCTTCTTGTCCTTCAAGATCGCCTCGACCATCTCGGTTGCGGCGGCTGAAGGCGCGTAGTAGGCGCTGCCAGTCTTGAGATATTTGACAATTTCGGCTCCGCCGTCGCGGGTGCGCTGCACCAGGCGGTCAATGGTGGCCTGGTCCATCAGTTCGGTGATCGGAATTCCGGCAACCGTGGAATATCGCGGCAGAGGGACCATCGTGTCGCCGTGACCGCCGAGCACGAACGCCGTAACATTTTCCACCGAAACCTTCAGCTCCATGGCAATGAACGCGCGGAAGCGGGCCGAATCCAGGATGCCGGCCATGCCAATGACGCGGTTGCGCGAAAAGCCGCTTAATTTGTAGGCGGCCTGGGCCATCGCGTCCAGAGGATTGGAGACGACAATGAGGATGCAATTAGGCGAGTACTGCACCGCTTTGCCCACGACATCACTCATGATCTTGTAATTCGTGTTGAGCAGATCGTCGCGGCTCATTCCGGGCTTGCGCGGAATGCCCGCGGTGATGACCACGATGTCCGAGTTGGCAGTGTCGGCGTAATCGTTGGTGCCGATTACAAACGAGTCGCGCTTCTCGATGGGCATGGCCTGCAACAGGTCGAGACCTTTGCCTTGCGGTACGCCTTCGATGATGTCAATGAGTACGACGTCGGCCAGTTCCTTCGAAGCCAGCCAGTGAGCGGCCGTCGCGCCGACATTTCCAGAACCAACCACAGTGACCTTCTTACGCATGAGTCCTCACAATGCCGATGATATTGAAATGCAAGAATCCGAGAATGAGGGCGCGGGCTGAAAACCCGCGCCATCTGAAAAGATGAGACACCTTATAACTGGCTGACCCGATTTACCTGGCCGCCAACGCTTCCACCGGATCCATGT
>JBKQKT010000739.1:0-10071 GCA_052147365.1 Candidatus Korobacteraceae bacterium
AAGCCCAGCGGTGATAGTCGTAGAAACCGACTTCTTCCGGAGTTTGCCGATAGACGATCCGTCCCTGGCGTAAGTAGGCAGGAGTGTCGAAACGACGGACCGCCAGGGTTGCAGACGGATGAGGACCATTCGATGCAGGCTGCCTGGTGGGCGCCACGGCCAGGGTGTAATAGTTCGGATAGCGAACTTTGCCGGCGCAGCCGCTCATGAGTAATAAGGTCACGGCGATGTACGCCGTCATCGGACACTTAGTTGTCATCGCATTTCTCGTCATTGCTGGGGCACTTTCCGATCTGGCGGTTGTTTGATCCGTACGAGGCTCCAGGGCCGCTCGTTTACCGATTCCGTCAAGTCATTCAGGTGGTCGGTGGCCATGCGAATATTCTCCATGGTGTACTCAATGTTCTGCTGATTGGTCCGAACCACCACCTGCAGGTTGTCGATTAAGCTGCGTGCTTCAAGCAGCGTCTTCTGCAGCTCGATGAGGTCGGTCTGGGTGCGGTCACGCAGCACGGTAATGGTTCCGTTTGCGTTGGAAACCGTAGCGTTCACGTTGTCCACCGTCGGCCCCAGCTTCACGGCTACGCGGTTGGCATTTTCGGTGAGGGTCTGTACGTTTGCAGTAATTTGGTCGATTCTTGGCGATGCGCGGGCGATGACGGCGTCAGTGTTGGCGAGAATGGCAGCCACGTGCTTGCGATTGGTCTCTCCAGTAACGTCGTTCACGTTCGCCAGTACCTGCCGGGCGTCAGTGGTGATGTTGTTGACATCTGTCTGGACCGACGCAATCAGCGCCTGGGCGGATTGGGCGATGGCCGCGACTTCCCGCTGCATGTCGTCGAGGCTGACCGTCTCCTCAGAGGGGATTACTGCGCCGGCTTGCAGCCGGGGCGCCTCGTTTGTCCCGGTGGTGATGGACACAACCGGGCTGCTCATCAGACTCACCGAGCCAAGTTTAGCCAACGATTTCGCATTTACCGGCGTGCCCTGTTTGACCTCGAGCTTGATCTCAATCCGGGTTGGGTCGGCGACGTCTGGCAGCACAGCGGTTACTTTGCCCACGGTGATGCCGCCGAACAGAACATCTGTCCCCGGCGCCAGGCCGCCCGCGTATTTCAGGTATGTGCGGTAGGGGGTCCGGGTGCGGCCAAACTGTGCCGTGCCAACAAAATAAAACGTCGCGCACAAGATCACAGCGGACAACACAACTAATGCGCCAACTTTTGCTTCCGTGTTTTTCAACGTACTGCTCCTGTTATGCCGGCCAGTTCGCGCAGGTGGTCTAGAACGGCCGCGCTTTCGGGGAGGGATTTAGGGACCGGGTCGAGAAATTGCCGAATACGAGGATCCGTGCTCGCTTTGAATGAATCTTTGTTTTCAATGGCAATGAGCGAACCGTTGTCCAGCATCGCGATGCGATCAGCGATGCGGAAGGCGCTTGCTATCTCGTGGGTCACAACCAGAATCGTCATCTGGAAGACGCGTTTCAGCAAAAGAATCAGTTCATCCAACTCCGCCGATACGATGGGATCCAGACCAGCGGAGGGTTCATCGAACACGAGGATTTCCGGGTCCAGCGCGATGGCCCGCGCTACCGCTGCCCGCTTCTTCATTCCTCCGGACAACTCGTAGGGCAGAAGTTTGCCAGCCCCGCCTAGACCAACGACCGCGAGTTTCATGTAAATCATGATTTCGATGACGGGCTCGGCAAGTTCGGTCAATTCGCGCATAGGCAGGCCGACATTCTCCTCAGTGGAGAGAGAGTTAAAGAGTGCGGCATCTTGAAAGGCCACGCCCACCGAGCGACGAATTTTTCTCAGCTCTGTCGCGGAGCAACGATTAATGTCCATACCTCGAACCAGAATGGTGCCCGAGTCCGGCCGCTCGAGGCCGATAATGTGCCGCAACGTGGTGCTCTTTCCGGAGCCGCTGCCCCCGAGCAGCACCATGATTTCATTCCGCTGAATGTCCAGGTTCACGCGATCGAGCACTCGATGCCCGTCGTAGGCGACGCTCAAGTCGCGAATGGAGATGATCGGCTCGTTCATCAGCTGCTCCAACCCGACAGGTAGAAGATGGAGGTGAAGAATAAGTCGGCCAGGATCACGAGGAAGGTGGACTTCACGACTGCCGAAGTGGTGGCACGCCCCACGGCCTCCGGCCCGCCTTGCACTTTAAAACCCTCCCTGCATCCCACGTGAACGATGATGGTGGCGAAGGCGAGGCTCTTCACCAGCCCGCTAAAGACGTCGCGAAGCACGATCGAATCGAAAACGTAACGTATGTAGACCACCAAGTTCATCTTGGTGCTGAGATACATGAATCCGGCGCCAGCCGCGATGCCGAACACGTTGCACATGATGGTCAGGCAGGGAACCATGATCAGGGCGGCGAGAAACTTGGGCGCCAGCACAAACTCGATGGGGTCGAGCGCCATCGTCTTGAGTGCGTCAATTTCGTTGGTCACCATCATGGTCCCGATTTCGGCGGAGAATGCCGATCCGGAGCGGCCGCTCACCACAATGGCGGTCAACAGGGGGCCGAGTTCGCGGGTGAACCCGATCGCCACCAGGTCAATCACGTAGCGCAGCGCTCCAAACCTCCGGAGTTCCGCTGCCCCCTGCAGCGCAAGGATGAACCCGGCGCACAGCGCCATAATTCCGATCATAGGCAGGGCCGCTACGCCTATCGCAGCCATCTGCCGAAGTGCGCTTTGCCAGCGGCCCCGCTTGCCCATAATCGGAAACATGCGCGGCAGCGCGAGCACGCCCGACCAGAACTGCCCCGTCAATCCGCCGACATAGGCGAATTGCTGGATCACCACACTGCCGAGATCTTCGAACGCGCTCACGCTTTTGGCCGCTCCTCAACGATGTCGAACAAGTGATCCAATTGCGAAACTTCAAAGAGGTAACGGGTTTGGCCTTGGATCCCGGCCAGCACCAGGTGCGTCCCTTGCCGGTGGGCGATTCGCGATGCCTCCACTAAAGTAGCCAGCCCTGAAATATCTATGTAAGTGACTCCCGAAAGGTCCACTGTGACCTCCGCAGGCTTCGGCTTCAAAGCCTCCGCAAGCTTGTCGCGCATCTCGGGAGAATTGTCGACTGTGATCCGGCCTTCAATCGATACGATGTCCTGCATGTCTGCTCCAAGCCTTTGCCAGCAAGCTCCGCGTGGAATGACCGCCGTGCTCGCCGGTCATTTAGGTAAGTGCAACTGTGGGGCCGAGAATGGGCGGGCTCACCTTCCAAGGTAAGTGCTTGATCAGGAATAACATGCACGATGCGGTGGACAGCATTTCATCAGTTTGGTGGTGAGCACCGACCTTGGGTGCCAACATATGGGCAGCTGCCTCCGGGGAGATTCCCGGTACGGGACGTGCGGCGGGCAATCCTCCTAGGTAGAGAATGCGGCCGAAAGGGAGTGAGGGTGAACGGCGGCGAGATTTCAGGGAGCAGGAATTCACCCCGGCTTCTCATTGTGCCGGTAGTTCTGCCTCTGGTCCTGCCGCTTGGGTAAGCGGGAGCGGCTCCGCGAGTTGCGGTTCTTCGTGTTCGATGAGCCGGGTCACAAGCCTTGGTGGAGGAAAACCATAAAGTACTGGTCCGAGCGACTCGCACCACCTCCAGTCTAACGCGTCACCCGCATTGCGGCCGCAGACGGGTGTACAAGTCCTTCTTGTGAACCGGGTGCGGCTGCAGAAGGCGCGGTTGCCGCGCCCGAAGATGCTGCCCAGCGAACTTTGCTTCCGTTCGTGCTGACCTCTTCGAGGATTCGGGCAAATAACTGGTCCTTCATGACAGTGCGCTGCAGGTAATCAACAACATAACTTACCGTGAATTCAACGTATGCACCGTCAAGCACAACCAGGGTCACCGTAGGTTCGCGTCGCAAGTTGGCAATCCGAAAATCATCCGTGACGTGTGCCCAAGATTGCTCGGTTCTTGCCACATAGTCAGAGACACTCTGCCGGGCTATCTGTAGAAGCATCTGCCGCGCAAAAACATGATCGCTATCCAACGCAAAGCGGACCTTAACTTCATCCCATACAAAGCGAAATCCTTGTGAGTAGTTAAAGGTCGGACCCTTTATGACCGCACCGTTTGGTATTCGGGCAATTCGACGGTTGTACAGGTCGCCGCCCACCCCGTTTCCGGTCTCCATCAGGGTCGATCGCAACGTCGAGATGTCAATCACCTCACCTCTTGTATCGCCAATCTGAACGCGATTGCCTACTGCGTAGAGCTTCCCAACCCCAATCGCAATCCAGCCTGCTATTCCCGCGATGACCTCCTGCAGGGACACCGCAACTCCGGCACCAATAATCCCTAATGCGAAGCCCAGCCGCCCGAGGCGATCCCCAAAAAGGACCGCCATGAAGAGAATTCCGATGACATATCCAAGAAAGACGATGAACTTGCGCACCCGATATCGAGCGTCGCCTGGGCTGAAGTGCTGAGGTAGTTTTTTCTCCAACAGGCGGAAACTGACGTGAATAACAAGGATGCCGAGGACAGCCGCCAATAGCTTAACTGCCAAGGGCAGCGAAACGAGGCGGCCTATGAGATCTTCCATCATGCAGGTTGTCTAGCAAGCGGCAGTCCAAACGTAGCGCAGGCTGGCTACGGTACATTGAAACGGGATGACCGTCCGCAGGCAGATGAATTGGCAGGAGGCAGAGGCCGCTGACAATCAGCAAGCCTCTGCCTGGGGGGAGGGTGAGCGGACCGGAATACAGCTACAGCGCCTGTTACGAAGACTCATGGTCGAGTGGCCCTGTGTGTGGGTTAGCACTTGCCACTCCTTAGCGTTCGCTCCGAGGGCTGGTTGGCCCCTATAAGCGCCCTTGATTTTCTTCGTCGTTCCGAATACCGGATCGAAACGCCGTCACTGCTTCTTCAGGAGCACTCGAGATGCCAAACTCAACCACTCGACTGAAGGCCCTTATCGCGTTGGAAGTAGGGGAAACAGGCCTCATTTGTCGGATTAAACCATTGAGGGAAACTTGTATGACTGGAGGGCCTGTCAATTGGTTGACACTCGCCACGGCGGAAGAACCTGTCTCGTAGAGTCGTTTCGTGTAAGGGGACAGTCTCAGACGTGCCGCAACCGGATCAACGACTACTGGGCTTTAGCGCTTGAGAATCCTGTTTGTGTCGGGGGTGAAGCCCTATTACTGCCTGGCCGCCTGTTTGGCGCGACTGCACGACCAAGGTATCTGCGGGAGAATCTCTGGCAGGGGGAACGTGCGAGTCGTCACTCAGTGCTTATTCTGGTTCCACGCGACGCCCAATGCGTGCAGGATCAGATGGTCCTGAAGCGTCAAGTGATTGGGGTACAAGGCCACTTGGAATGCGTATCGAACATTAGCACTTTGGGTGAGGCACCACGGTTCGTGGCGAACAACGCCTTCGCAATGGGCGCAGGCTGAATCGGCGCTGTATTGGTTTTCGTGGTGCAACACGGTTTGTTTGGGGGCTGGCATAAAATTCTCCTCGATTCGCGCTCAACGGACCTCATGGTCGAAATTCGGACAGCTTCGTGTTTACCATTGCCAACTGCCCTGACAACGGACTGAATCAGATAAACGAAACTTTTTCAACAGCGCCTCACAGACCGCACATGATCTCACCCACATGACCTTCCTCCTGCCGGGGGCCATCAAGGTCTCTTACCGGTAACGCCTTTGGCCGACTCCGACTCGTCTCGTCCTTTGCTAGTGCACCTGGACAGCCATTCCTGATCTGGGCAGTTGGAGATGTCGATCTTATTAATCAACAAGTTCCAACGATCGCGAGGCTTCAAATCGACTAGTTGAACGGCCGCCCTCCAGCCTTCTGCCGACACTTTGGCACTACTCAATCCGTGCGCATGGCCGCAAGGCTGAGGGTCTATGGGGGACAGGACAATCCAAGCATCAAGAGTGGTACTAAGTGAAAGTTACAGTGAGCGAGAGGGGGTAGTGGTCTGAGGCTGACACCAAGTTATGAACCTGGGGCTGTTCGGCCTTAATGGGACCGCGGGTGAATATCCAGTCGATGATGCTCCCGCGATCAAGCAGCGACTTTGGGGGTGTGGTTCGAACACGCTGGTCCGCGAATTCGTTTCGAAATTGTGCGCGGCTCAGCTCTGAACAGGCAGCCGTCCGGTTAACGTCCAAGTTAAGGTCGCCTGCCAGAATGATGGGAATTGCTGATTTGTACTGGCCAGCATCGTTCAGGCAATCAAGCAACTGGGAGCAGCGCAAACCGTTATCTCCGCGGCTTTCCAGGTGAAGGTTGTAGCTGACCAGGGATTTCCCAGCAACGTTTACTTCGGTCACCAAGGCCATTCGTCCGCCGATCCTCTCCTGGAAAGGCTGCATATCAGGAAGGTACCAGCGTGGCCGCCAGAAATTCGATTGCCTGTTAAACCTCAAGATACGAGGGTTCGACAGAGTCCAGGGCGAGAGTGTGGCCTGGCCATGGTAGGCCGACGAGGTGCGCGAGCCCTGGGTCAATTCCTGGAACTCGCGCCCAAAGACATAGTTCATCTGCAGCTTCTGGGCTATTTCTCGCGCGACATTGAGACGATGTGTCCGCCGGGCGTTGATGTCGACCTCCTGCAAAATTACGAGGTCGGCCTTCGCGTTAGCGAGAAACTCAACGATGCCGCTCAGTTGCAGACCGCGATCGATGTTCCAGTCCACAACCCGGATTGAGCTGGGCGGCCAAAGCGTCAATCCCCACGGGGCGAAGCTGCCAGTTTCGATTGCCTGCTTAGAGCTTACATCCATGTTTCTCGTTCAGACTGGACGACAACCCTCTTGCGATCGCACGCGTGATGCACACAGAGCCACGTCACTCGCGTGGCTCAGGCAGCGGCGGCAGAAGCGCTCGCTGATGGCGCCCGGTTTACAGCGAAAGCGCGGTAAGAGTAAAGCGATATCAGCCAAACCACATTCACGCCTATTGCCGTCAGAAGGAAAGCCAGCCTCATCATATTAATCGCAGCGAAGAACAGGAAAGCATACGGCAAGAAGCATCGCCGGATGAGGAACTCAAGGTGCCGGCCGAGGTACAGAATTGGGTTTGACCGTCGACTCTCCGCTTGCGCCTGCCAGATTTTCAGGTACTGCTCAGGCCGTTCACCGGCCAGCCGCTGCCGGCCGGCTCCCGTGACCAGGAAGCTGGTTACGGCCCCGAAAATGAGCAGTCCAGACCAGATCAGGTACGTCGGTCCGTAGCTTCTCACCATGCCCATTGCCATCCCGGCAAAAATGAACAGATAGTAAAGATAGTCGCATATGGTTTCCAACCAGCAGCCGAAGTCGGATTCCAGCAGCTTTAAGCGAGCGACCTCTCCATCGGAGCCATCCAGAATGCTCGCCCAGACCGATAGCATCGCGCCGAACAGCACATTCAAGTAGCCGCCGAATGCGAAGAATACGCCAGCTGCGAAGCCGACTCCAAGAGTAAACAAACTCACCATATTGGGAGTGATTGGCCACCGTATGAGCTGCCGGCTGATGGGTATCGAGATCCTGCGATTCATCCGCGCGAAGATACCGTCCGTCGGCTTTACCAGCCAATGATCCAATTTCCGCTCTGCGGAGATGCGTTCTTCCGGCGTGTGCACACGCTGCCGGCGGTTTTCCTCCACTGGCCTGTGGTCGACGGAATGGTTCTCCGTAAACAGAAGGTGCAGCTGCTCAACACTATCGACTTCGCCTGGGCATCGCTCAGCGACCTGCATTGCGGCCGCACGAGACAGCGCCCAGATGCCGACTGGGCGGTCGTTACATTCCAGTGCCAGAACCTCCTGGTCCCCGTCCCACTCAACGGCGTCGCGCAACAATGCCGGGTGATATGCGGCATCCCCGGCGATGACGGACAGGTGACTGTCTCCCAACTCAAGGGAAAGTTCTTTCAATAGCTGAGGCAGGCCGCTATTGCGTTCCGACTCAAACCACACAGCACAGCGAGGCAGACGGTGCGTGGCAAGAAGTTCGCGCGTCAACCTGGGTCCCTGGACCGCGTCAACGCAGATGATGATTCGTTTCGCGCCCGCCTTCTGCAAACCTAAGATGCTGCGGAGAATAACCGGCAGAGTACCGAGCGGGGCGAGCGAAGGTTCAATTCCGTCGTTCCCGAATATGCCGTTGGCGAGAATGATGGCTACGGGTTGCTGAGCGGAGGCTTGGAAGAGGGCTTCTGGTCTCTGTAGAGACGAGCTTTCTGCAACTTCGTCAAGAGCATGGGTATTGCGTTCCACGTCGCGCCTCCTGTTGCCTCGGGATAATGTGATCATGCACACGGCGCCGACGGCTCCCCAGAAGATCGCTCTCGATCGCCGGGCGAGTCCGAGCGCCAAGCCGGTGCCACTACTGAGCCTGAACATTTTTGCAATGAGGACGTTTCCGCCTTCATACGTTCCAATATTTCCGGGATTGAAGAAGCCGACGACATTAACGAGCTTCGTCAGAGCTTCAAAGATCAGAGCGCCCAACAGACTAATCCTGGCTCCCATCAGATATAGGACGAGATATACTTCCAACACAGCCAATCCATGGCAGACCAGATTGAGGACGAAACTGGCCCAAAAGGCTCGCGGCATATCACGATGGAACTCAAACAGCCTGCACTCAACCGACTTAATGATCGACTCTTTGCTTTCCAGCCAACTCCTGAAGTAACGCAGCCTTCCCGCTGCTCGTGCTGGACCGGAGAGGATTGGCCACCGTTTCTGCACAGCCAATGCCGTCAGCATAAGCAAACCAATCAGCGTAAAGGCGAACAACACTGCGTATCGTTGTAAGGATTGGCTCAGGGACAAGGCGAGCGGTGCCGTCGCGATCCCGGCTAACATCACCAACGCCCCTGTCGCGATAAAGAGTCCGCGGTCAAGGGTCACCGAGGAAATTCTGCAGGCGGCAGGTATCTCGGCGCTCAGAGCTGAGGCTCGAAGTCCTTCCCCAAACGCCTGGCCAAAGACTCCTAGCTGGCCGACCGCCTCTGACACCAACCGCAGTTGGAGAAGCTTTGGGAACGAAACCCTGTGCTCCTCGCCGGAGAGCGTAAACCTCCACGCCCAGGCTTTCACAACATGGGCAACCCCACCCAAAGCTATGACCAGAGCGAGTCCCCAGCCTAGTCTCGACACGTCCTGTGCCAGCGTCGAGGGACCAACCCGCCAGATCAGATATGCCAGCAGCGCAGTTCCGAATATCGCCGCCAGAAAACGGAGTGCTAACCGCCTGGTCGCAGTATGCCTAGACATTAGCGAATTCCTCCGTCAATGCGGTCGGACGGAAATATTGGTCAAAAACCATTTCCGCATAGGCTAAGGCCTCCGGAGTATCGACGTCTTGCCACGCAGCATCGCCGATATCGAAGGCAAGGAACTTACCCGCCTGTGCCAATTTCCGCATGCCGTCGGATAACGAGCAGTTCCCGTTCTTCTTGGCCGATTCCAGGATGCCGAACAACTGCGGGCTACACAAGAACATGCCCGTATCGAATGCATCGTAATGGCTGATCTGCTTCCCGATTTCAACGATATGGTCACCTTCACGCATGACCTTGGTGGCATCGTCCAAGTCGAAGACAGTGTCGATGTTTGGGTCAACGGCGAGTATGACCTCACCCTGACCTAAAGGTTGTTGCAGAAGAGACTTGGCTGTCCTGGGCTCAAAGAGGTGGTCTGACATCAGCAGTAAGAATGGATTGCGGATTTCATCGCGGGCCTTCAAGACGGAAACGCCATTGTCCTTATGATATTCAGGGTTTTCTACGAGTGTCACCTCGACCCCGGCGAGTGGGCGTTGCGCAAACCACCGGCGGATCGCGTCACCACGAAACCCGATGACAATCACGAACTTCCTGATTCCGGCTTCCTGGGCGCGAAGCATGATGTGTTCCAGCAATGGTTTGCCATGCAGTTTGACCAGAGGTTTAGGAATCGTGCCCGAAGACGAAACGAGCCGGCTGCCGTTACCGGCGGCGAGGATTAGGCATTGGTCCACGTTTGGCATATGTACATATCTCCTTCACTTGTCTAGGGGCGGTTGTGACAGCACGCTTGCTTGCTCGG
>JBKQKT010000740.1:0-2864 GCA_052147365.1 Candidatus Korobacteraceae bacterium
GAGGCTGGCCAGCACCTTGATCTCGCGCATGAAACGGCCGGAGAAGTCGGCGCGGCCGGCGAGGTCAGGCAGCACGACCTTCATGGCTTCGACGCGGTCCGAGAGCACGTTCCGAACCTGATACACCTTGCCCATTCCGCCGTGACCTAACTCGCGGATGATTTCGTAATCGCCGATGCGCTGAGGCGTGTTGTCGCTCATGGAATGCTCCTTGTCCTAGAAGAATACGCCGAGTTCGGCAGCGCAGCTCTTCAGAACAAAACACCCCCCTCCCAAACATCTCCGCAAAATATTGAAAACAAAGGGTAGGCGCGAATACCTTCCCGCTAAAATTTTGCAATCAAAGGAGTTATTTGCAACATCCTGAGCCGCAAAGACTTAGCGGCCAGACAGCCTCTGCTTAAACATGCTCGGGACGGAGAGATTGGATGATGGGACTCCCGACTAAAGCGTCCTTGAAACGCAGCCCATAGAGACCGTCAGGGCTGTTAGATCGGAGCTTTGTGACAATGTGGTATGCTTATGTCATAAAATTCGGAGAGTGACATGGAAACGGAAACTCGGGCACGCGTAAATGAAAACGGTCGCGTCGTTATACCAGCGGCGTTCCGTAAAGCCCTTGGCATCGAGGTTGGAGACGAAGTCGTGCTGCGGATCCACGGCGACGAGTTGCGAATCACGACGCAGCAGCGCTGCATCCAGCGGGCACAGCGTCGCGCCCGGCGATATCTAAAACCCGGCACGTCGCTGGTTGATGAACTGCTCGCCGAGCGCCGCCAGGCAGCCCAGCATGAATAGGATCGTGCTCGATGCGTCCGCGATCCTGGCTGTCATCAACCGCGAGCCCGGATACGAAAAACTCACTCCCGAGCTACTTGCCCGGGCGGTTGGCAGCACCGTCAATCTGGCCGAAGTACAAACCAAGCTGGTGAGCCGCGGATGGACTTCCGACGAGGCATGGGAAGATGCCACCAGCCCCATCCGGGAAGCTCTGCCATTCACCGAGGAACATGCCAGGATCGCCGGCGGCCTGGTGGCCCAGACGCAACACCTCGGTCTTTCGCTCGGCGACCGCGCGTGCCTTGCTGTGGGGATGGCGCTCGGGGCGCCCATCTACACGGCTGAGAAAACCTGGGGGAAGCTCAAGTTAGGCGTTCGCATCCACGCCATCCGCTAAACGAATTCTAGGGTAGAGCGGGCCTTCAGGCCCGCGTTCAGAATCGGGACATTATTTTGCTTCCGCCGCTGAGGTCATAAGACCTCAGCGGCGGAAGCGATTTCTGCTTGCTGCTGTGGACGCGGGCCTGAAGGCCCGCTCTACCACTCTACGCACAGGCACTTGCTACTGCACCAGCAATCCGCTCTCGCCATTGCCGTTGCCGTTTTTCTCGGTCTCTTCCGGCGGAATCACCGAGGTAGCGGCCACGCGATCACCTTCTTCCAGGTGCAGGAGGCGCACGCCCTGTGACGAGCGTCCGCATTCGCGGATGGTCTTGGTGCCGATGCGAATAATCTTGCCGAACTGGCTAATGACCATCACTTCCGACTGCTCATTTACAAGCATGATGGAGACGACCTTTCCGTTACGCGCTGTCGTCTTTACGTTGATGACGCCCTTCTTGCCACGGGTTGTGAGACGGTATTCATCCACGTCGGTGCGTTTGCCGTAAGCGTTCTCCGTGACCGAAAGAATGAGATTGGCGTCTGGCTGCTCGCCATCCTTGACTTGCTTGCGTGTCTTGGGCGTGACTGCCATGCCCACGATGTAATCGCCCCTGCCCAGGTTCATGCCGCGAACGCCGTGAGCCTGGCGCCCCATGGCCCGCACCTCGCTCTCGTCGAAGCGGATCGCCTTGCCATCGTGGGTCGCCAGGAAAACGATTTGATTCCCATCGGTGCAGCTGGCAGCCACGAGTTCGTCCTCCTTCTCGATACCGATGGCGATGATGCCGCGCGACATCACGTTGCTGAAGTCCTTCAGCGGCGTCTTCTTCACCGTGCCGTTGCGTGTGACGAAGAAGACGTAGCGGTTCTCTTCCTCGAGATCCCGCACCGCCAGCATGGCGCGCACGTTCTCGCCAGGCTGCAATGCCACCAGGTTGGCGATGGCCTTGCCCTTGCCGGCGGCGCTGATCTCAGGCGTCTCGTACACCTTCAGCCAGTAAACACGCCCGGTGTTGGTGAACATCAGGATGTAATCGTGGGTGGAGGCAACAAAGAGATACTCGACGAAATCCTCCTCACGCGTGCTCATGCCCTTGCGGCCGGTGCCACCGCGCCGTTGCTGGCGGTAGGTGGAAATCGGCGTCCGCTTCATGTAGCCGGAATGGCTGACGGTCACCGCAACCTGCTCGTCGGCGATGAGGTCTTCCAGGTTAATTTCGGCGGCTTCGTCCTGGATAATCGTCCGGCGCGCGTCGCCATACTTCTTCTTGATTTCTTCGAGCTCTTTCACAATCACGCTACGTAGCTTCTTCTCACTGGCGAGTATCGATTCGTACTCGGAGATCCTGCCGCGTACCTCGCCCAACTCCTTCAGAATCTCATCGATCGACAAGCGAGTGAGGCGGTGCAGTTGCAGTTCGAGGATAGCGTCAGCTTGCAGCGCGTCGAAGGGGCGAGTGAGTTGTGACGGAACCACGCCCTTCAGCGATGCCTGCTTGCGCGCGTTCGCGTTGCCCTCGTTGACGGTGACTGTCTTGCCGGAAAAGTATTCAACCAGGTTGGTCCGAGCTTCACCGCGGTTCTCACTGCCGCGGATGATGCGAATCACGTCGTCCACGCGATCCAGCGCGACCTGGTATCCCTCCAGTATGTGCTCGCGCTCGCGCGCCTTCATGAGCAGATACGCGGTGCGGCGCCGC
>JBKQKT010000741.1:0-4218 GCA_052147365.1 Candidatus Korobacteraceae bacterium
ATAGAATTGAAGGTTTCGGTGGGTCCTTCCCATTTGGTACTGCGATTGCCAGAAGTGGCACCACTTCTCAATGATTCAATGATCGTCCGCACAGGATCCCTTAAGCCATGTTGCGCTGAATTGTGTCACTGAGTACTAGTACTACTACGTTAAGTTAAGGTGATCGGTTTCGCTTGCGAATTATGCTGCCACAATACGCACACCGTCCGGTGCAAGTGAACAGCAGGCGTTGGATTTCACGGCGCGTCTGTGGCAGGGTCCACCGAGAAGTTTTTTTGCTGCGCAGCTTTTCCAAGGTGAGGAAAGCGTGCGCCAGCATCACCAGCGTGACGTGATGGTGCCAGCCTGTCGAATTGCGGCCTTCGTAGTGGTCCAGCCCCAGTTCCTCCTTGAGTTGCTGGTAGTCCTGTTCGATCTGCCGGCGGCTCTTGACGATGCGCACCGGCCGCTGCAGGGTATAGTGCACCGGCAAGTCGCAGAGAAAGTACTTCATAGGTTCCTTCTCCCCGGGCAGCCATTCCACCAGCAGCCAGACTTCTGGGTGAGGTGGCTCGCGCTCGTGGAAGCCGTGCGAAGGCTGGACGCGGCAGGCGTAGAAGCGCGACTCCAACCGACCCTTCGTGCCTGCTCGCCAGCGCACGTGCTTCCAGCCGCAAGCCTTTTCCGCCAACTCGCGCACCGACGGGGGCCGCTGGTCGCCCTAGTGATAGGCGGTCGGCGGCCGCCCTCGCCCCCGCGCTTTCAGTTTGTCCACTTTCGGCGGTTGCATCCACACGCCCAAACTCGAAGGGATGCCTACGGCATAGAGAAGGTGGCGAGCTTCCAGTCCGTTGCGAAACTCGGTCACCTCGCCGTAACCCGCATCGGCCGAGACCACCCCCACCCGCAGGCCCCAACCCCGTGCTTGGTCGATCAATTCCAGCGCCAGTCGCCACTTGGTCTGGAACTTCTCCTCCTTGGGAATGCCCGCTTCGTCGCGGCGCAGGGGATCCTGTGTCCAGCTCTCCGGCGGGTAGAGTCGTCAGCCCAGGATCGTGCTCTCTTCCGGTCCCGCCTGGTGAAGGCTCGCCGCCACTTGGCAATTGGCCGTCTTGCCCAGCGTGCTCGAGTATTGCCGCGCTACGCCCCCCGAGTGCTGACCTTGTTTCGGGAACCGCGTGTCGTCGATCACCCACGCCGGGTCGGGTGCCAACTCCGCCGTCATGCCGTGGGCCAGGCGTTCCCAAATCGGCTGCCAAGGCCAAGGACTCTGCCCGAGCAACTGCTGCATCGCCTGCACGTTTCCCTCGGGCAGACGCGCCGCGATCGGCTCGATGGATTTGCGCTCGCCATCCAGCAGCAGGTCGCGCACATACACCAAACTCCAAAGGCGTCGATCGCGCCGCCCCTGCGGCTCCAGCAGGTCGGCCATGAATTGTTCCAAGCGCTTCCGACATTTCTCGATTTTGCCCTCGGTCATGGACCAGAGCGTTGCACCTCCCGTGCGGGAGGCAGGAATAACTTAACGTAGTAGTACTAGAACAGGATCTTCTCACTTTACTGTGACACGTTTTCGAATGGGATTGGGTGGATTCCCAAATGGCGCTAGAATGTGATTGTTGAACATGAATGAGGGAGGGACTTATGCATAGTCCATTGACGCGGAGACTGATCGGAGTGGTTGTTTTGGCGGCTTTGGCGTTCACGGTTTCCGCATTTGCACAAATCGGCGGAGTGACTGGCAAGTGCACAGGTGAGAATGGGAAACCACTGGTAGGCTATACAATCCTGGTGGAGCGGCAGGATATGGAGTGGAGTCAACGCATAAAGACCAATAAGAAAGGCGAGTACACGTACATCGGCCTCGGTACCGGGCGATACAAGATCACACTCCTCGATCCCAGCGGCAAGACCATCTATTACCGTACCGGTAATGTTGCATTAGGGGACCCCACGATAATCAATTTTGACGTGGTCAAGGCAATGGCCAGTTCCCACAAACAACAGATGGCCAATCCTGAAACAGCGAAGAAAACGGAAGAGCTGCAAAAGGATCAGAAGCAGGCTGCCGGTCTAAAGGCGACATACGATCAGGCCAGGCTCCTCTATGATCAGCAACATTACTCCGAGGCGGCAGCGATGTTTGAGCAGGCCGTGCCGATGGCGAAAGACGAGAACCTGCCCATTGTGCTGGTTCGACTGGCAGATGCTTACGGGAACGCCGCAAAGCAGGAGCAGAACAAGGACACAAGAATGCAGGACCAGCAAAAGGCCATCGAGGCCTATCAGAAGGTTATCCAGTTAAACCCCAATGATGCCGTGCTTCACAACAACCTCGGCAGCGTTTACGCGGAAATGGGTAAGGTCGATGACGCCCAGAAGGAGTTCCAGAAAGCGGCTGAGATCAACCCCGCCGGAGCGTCCGGCTATTACTACAATCTGGGCGTCGTCCTGGTCAATCGGGGCAAGATGGACGACGCCGCAGAGTCCCTCAAGAAAGCCACGGACCTCGATCCCAGCAATGCCAACGCTTTTTACTGGTATGGCACGGCTTTGCTGCCCAAGGCGCAGTATCAGACCGATGGTACGATTGTTCCAGTCCCCGGGACCATTGAGGCGTTCCAGAATTACTTGAAGCTGCGACCCAATGGCCAGTGGGCGCAAGCCGCACAAGCCAGCCTGGACCAGATCCAAGGCAAGGTGCCAACAGAGTATAAGAAGGCGAAGAAGTAGAGCTAGTCTCGATACCAGATCACGGAGCCCTGCAAGCGAGGGACAAGCATGGGTAGCACGTGCCATATGCTTGGCGAGAAGATCTGACACGCTGTCGGGGCTCAGCCGACCACCACTGGCGCTGGGAAACAGTCTTTCAGTGTTGTGTCTCGGCGGCTATTTCAGTTAGATGAAGTCATGCAGCCCTACCGATTGACACGATCCTCCGTAGCGACCAGCCGAGGCGTCCCAGGGGTAAGACTTGTTGTTTCTTTTCTTCGTTCAAGACATTGGCCATGGCTACGAGGTCAATGCCCTGTGCCTCAAGTCGATGTCCCAGAGAGTGTCTCCGTTCGCCGGTTTTCAAGTGACCATCAACGGCCGGTTTTGGGTGACCGCTGAGGTCTCCCACGGGCTCCGGCCGCCTTGGTAGAGTTCCAGAATGCGCTTGCGGATCGGAATCGGTCTGGCTCACATGAGCACACTCAGCCATAAAAGTCCACTCTCCGCAAGCTACATTGTTTATACATTATTTATGGAAATGCTCTAGCGCAGAGCGTGGATTCGGAAGTTATTCGACGTAAGCTGCGTAGAACCGGATGCTGCCCCTGTCAGCTCCTTCGAAATGAATCCGAAGCCGGTATGGTCCCGGGCCGGCGGGTAGTTGCCCACTTGACCAACCGACCGGCTCGGCCACACCCTCCTGATCCACAACCGCTCCCTGCGCTCCTGAGTAGCCGGGCACTCCTTTTCCGAGCTGGTCGAGAAGTTCCAGCCGCAGGTGCGCCTCCTGCCCGAGACCGCTGGCGTTCACCCAGATGTGGTTCGCGCCTCGCGGAAAGGAAATGGGCATTGTTGTCAACATCCCACCTTCATCTGTTCCGTTGCGGCTGGCGAAACGCGAGTGGAGCACCCGAACAGATAGGTAACCGAAGCCGTCGCGCCGCAAAGTGACAAGTCCTACTGAGCCCTTCGGGTCACCGGCGATGGAATGAGCGCGCTCCGCTGACAGATCCCAAGTTCCGTAATACACACGTGTCTGGTCGCCGACGTTTTCGAAGCCTTGGCCATGAATGAGACCGCGCTGGTCCCACTCGCCGTCTGCGCCGGGGGAAATAAATTGGAAGTCGGGCTGTGGTTCCCGAAAGTGAATGCCGTCGTTGCTGATCAGAAATCCCAGCGGCATTCGACGTTCGCCCACAGATTTGGGGTCCGACCCAGTGGCCTTGCTAACCCCCTGCCACAAACCATAGATTGCCACCAGCACGTTATTCCGGTTCCACACGGCGGCAGGCTCGTGTGCTTCATCCAGGTTCTCTTTTAGGGAGCGATAGCCGTAACGCATGAACGAAAGCGCGTGGTCCCTCGACCAGTGCACGAAATCATTTGACCAGTGGACGATCATCACTCGGCCTACTGGCTTGCCGTCCGGCGTCCAGACATCTACCTCCTCCCCTCCCCCTGTTTGCCCGGCAACGTAATACAGGTCTCCAAACTTATAGAAGCCACCGAGTTCATACCAACAAC
>JBKQKT010000742.1:0-7180 GCA_052147365.1 Candidatus Korobacteraceae bacterium
TCGTCGCCGAGTTCTTTCGCTGGCTTGCTCCGGATGGAGCGAACATTTGCTGATGTGCAAAATGTCCCCCTTTCGGTCGTATTGAAAAGTCAGTTTCTGTTCCATTCGACCCGTCCCTTGCTTAGCCTTCTCGCAATATACGCAGTAACGATTCTCGAACGGAGTCTAAGGTCCTTACTCGGCACCACGACAACTACGAGATGCTCACCGCCCGGCAAGTCAGCATACCATCGCGAGAGTTCTTTGGCAGCGGCCTCCTCCTGCCTATCCGTTGTCGACCAACGCAGGTCAAGCACTACCCGCCCGGCACGGCCACAGCCCAAACCTCATGGCTTGGAAAGAATCATCCGAATCGGACGCTCCTGCCGGACTGGCGATGAGACCGACTATCTGAGGAGTTTGGGAAATTGATATCACGCCGGAACGAGCGGGGCTTCTTCGCGCGCACCTGGTGCCGCAACGAGTTCGAATCCAGGGGGCTGAATCCGGCCCTCGCCCAGTGCAGTATTTTCCTTTGGCCCAAGCAAGGGAACCCTGCGCGGCATGCACTATCAAACCGCGCCGCATGGCGAGACGAAGTTGGTACGATGCACGCGAGGCGCGATTTACGACGTCGTGGTAGACCTCCGTCCAGAGTCTCCAACCTTCGCAAAATGGATCGCGGTAACGCTGACCGGCGCCAACCACCGGAGGTTTATGTGCCGGAGGGCTGCGGGCATGGCTTTCTGTCGTTGGAAGACAACACCGAGGTCTTCTATCAGATCTCCGAATTCTACCATGCCGGATCGGCGCGAGGTGTGCACTGGAACGATTCACGCTTCCGGATCGCCTGGCCGGCCCCACCCAAAGTGATCTCGGAAAGAGATCGTTCGTACGCCAACTTCCGGTGAAAGCGATGGACCTGCTACGAGAGCACGACCGTATCGATCCCATCGCCATCGGCAAGGAGTTGCATAGTCGCCGCGGAACTGTACCCGATCTGCCGGAGCCTCACCGGCGCAGGCATTCGGCGCACCCTGGCAGCGATCCAAGAAAAAATCCCGCTCGAAATTAGTCAGGTGGCCACCGGCACGTGAGTTTTCGACTGGACTATCCCCTAAAGAGTGGAACATTCGGGATGCCCACATCACAGCCCCGGACCGAAGGCGCGCGGTCGACTTTCAGCACTGCAACCTTCATGTGGTAGGCTACAGTGCACCCGTACAGGCAACAATGCCGCTCGCCGAGCCGCGGCCGCACCTCTTCACTTTACCTGATCCGCCGGATTGGATTCCGTACCGCACTTCCTACTACGATGCTAACTGGGGGTTCTGCCTGTCACATAACCAGTTGGTCACACTAAAGGAAGGAGATTACGAAGTCGTGATCGATTCCGCCCTGCAAGACGGAAACTTGAGTTACGGCGAATGTTACCTTCCTGGGCGGTCGATGGACGAGATATTCATCTCCTGCCACGCCTGCCATCCTCCTTCTCTTGCAAACGACAATCTTTCCGGACTGGTCGTGGCGACGTTTCTCGCGCGGATGCTTTCCCGACAGGAGCGCGCATACTCGTACCGCCTCCTGTTCATTCCCGGAACTATCGGGGCGATCACATGGCTGGCGCGCAACCCCGAAGCTACGGCCCGCATCCGTCATGGGCTAGTGCTGACATGCCTGGGAGACGCTGGGGAGTTCCATTACAAGAAAAGCCGTCGGGGCGAGGCCGACATCGACCGCGCCGCCGCGCATGTGCTTCGCCATCACGCCATAGGTTCCGAGGTACTGGACTTCTACCCCTACGGATACGATGAGCGTCAATACTGTTCGCCGGGATTCAACCTGCCGGTGGGCTGTCTGATGCGAAGCGTGCCCGGGAGTTTTCCCGAGTATCACACCTCGGCCGACAATCTTAACTTCATCCGGCCGGCAACTGGCCGGATCCTTGCGCGTGTGCGCGAGCATCCTCGATGTGATCGAGAACAATCAGCGCTTGTCAACCGCTATCCGTATGGCGAGCCCCAACTTGGACGGCGAAACCTGTGGCCCGCGATTGGTGACGGAACGTTCGCAAGCGAGCTTTCGGCGCGACTCTGGGTGCTGAATTTCTCCGATCGGCGGCACACTTTGTTGGAGATCGCGGAGCGGTCAGGAATTCCGTTTCCGGAAATTGACAGTGCCGCGCAAGTGCTCTGCCAAAATGGCCTCTTGTCGGAGGTTGTTGATAGTGCGAAGGAAGAGCGATGAAGGTCCTGTTGGCGGACATAAAGGGTACATCGGCGCGGTCGCGGCGCCGATCCTTCAAGCTGCAGGACATACTGTTATCGGTTTGGATTCCGATCTGTTTGCGGGCTGCGATTTTGGGACCCGGCCGGCGGAGATTGGAGAACTCCGAGGGACATCCGCGACATTTTGACGGCCGACCTCGAGGGATTCGATGCGGTGGTGCATCTGGCCGCGCTTTCCAACGATCCCCTCGGCAACCTGAATCCCGACGTCACTTTCGAAATCAATCATCGTGCCACCGTGCGGCTGGCGGAACTGGCGAAGGCGGCAGGCGTTCGGCGTTTCGTCTTATCTTCCTCGTGCAGCATTTACGGGGCTGCCGGCGATGCCTTTCTGGATGAATCGGCGGGACTCAGCCCGGTGACCGCCTATGCGGTGTCCAAGGTCGGAGCGGAGCATGACCTTGCGCAACTGGAAGACCGTCAGTTCAGTCCGGTGCATCTGAGAAACGCGACTGCATATGGAGCGTCGCCGCGGCTGCGACTGGATGTCGTGCTGAAGGATCTCGTCGCATCAGCCGTCATCACCGGGCGAGCCTACGTCAAGAGCGACGGCACACCATGGCGACCGATCGTGCACATACGGGATATCGCCGCCGCGATTGTGAGCGTGCTCGAAGCACCGATCGATGTCATCCACAACGAAACCTTCAATGTCGGTCAAACGGGGGAGAACTGTCGCGTGAGCCAATTGGCCGAGGTCGTTGCGGAAAGCGTGCCCCGCGGCCGCATCGATTACGCACCCGGAGGGGGACCCGACCTGCGATGCTATCGGGTCAGCTGCGAGAAGATCCGGCGCCTCCTGCCTACTTACTCGCCGCAATGGACGGCCGCAAAAGGCGCCCTGGAGCTGTACCAGGCGTACCGGGCGGCCGCACAAGCGCCTGGTGGCTTCGATTGCGCGCGCTATTTTCGCGTCAATCATCTAAGGGGGCTCATTGACAGAGGACGGTTGGATGCGTCGTTGCGCTGGATGGGACGCGACGCGCTCGCCTCCCTCGTCTAGGCTGCATGTCCGCATTAGCCGCTCGCGAGATCGAAGGGCAAGTAGCAGGTATTCCTGCATGTCGCTTCTGCGGCGTCCGCCTGCGGCACACCTTTGTCGATCTGGGAATGTCTCCATCTTTCTTTTCGTTCGGAACGATGACGAGGATACTGGCCGCCCCCGGTCTCACCATCTTCGACGTTGAACAGTTAGCGACCCACGGCGGATCCTTACGGACTTACGCCTGCTTGGCCCCTAATCTGGTGCATCCGGTTCAGCCGGAGGTACGCGCGCTGATGGCGTTGGAGGAGAGAGCCGGCCTGGCAAAGTTGGATGGTTACCAAGGCTTCGCGGAGCGGGCGAAACAGGCCAAGTTCGCGTTGGTGGACTTCCTGATGTCCCCGGTGCGGGCCGGTAAGTCGGTAGCCAGGTATGGAGCACCGAGCAAAAGCGCCACCTTGCTGCATTACGCCGGCACCGGACGCGATCTGAATCGCGTACACAGTGGATCGCAACCCTCATAAGCAGGGCCGCTTCCTGCCCGGCAGTCATATCCCCATTCATCACCCTGATCACATCCGGGAGACCACGCCCCGACTACGTGCTGATCCTTCCATGGAATCTGAAGGATGAGATCATGAGGCAGTTGTCGTTCGGTACGCACTTGGGGGGGTCGCTTCGTAGTGCCGATTCCGAGGGTGGAGGTGTGCGAAGGCACGAAGGAAGCTTCGTCATGAAGGTGGTTCTCTTTTGCGGAGGGGCGGGCTTGAGGCTCCGGGGCGTCGGCGACGACGTTCCCAAACCGATGGTCCCGATCGGCGCGCGACCAATACTGTGGCACCTGATGAAGTACTATGCTTACTTCGGTCATCACGATTTCATTTTATGTCTGGGGCACAAGGGCGAGGTCATCAAGAACTACTTCCTCCATCTAGACGCGGTTCAGAGAATTTCGGCCATTGAACTAAGGGGGCCTATGTCCCGCGCTCAAACTGCTAGGCCAAGAATCATGGCTGAAAGGAAACGAGATAAACTCCTTAAGGTAAACCCAGAAATGATCGAGGCTGTTGCCGCTGTTCTCCGTCTCGGATGGTGCGGTCCTAGCTCGGAGAATCGCACGCCCGCGCGGCGCGAACGTCCGGATTCACAAAAGGACCTTGGGGCGTTGGAATGAAAGGAAAGCAGGGCGTTGGCGGACTGTATGACGATCTATGGAATGCAATGCTCGCCGCGAAGAAATGTCACCGATCACAGCTCCCACGTCCGCGGTTTACAGAGCAATCGTCGAAGCGACCATCCTAGAAGAGAAAGACGCTGGACCGTCGAGGACTCAAATCGATTTGACCATGGACGATTACGACGCCCTTCGCCGGGCCTGCTCGGACGTTAGTACATCTCGGAGACTGATTGGTAGCGTATGGGTGATGCGTTCAGGACCCCAAGATCGGTTGACTGCACAGCAACAGGCGTTGGTCAGTGATCTCCTGTTTGTGAGTGTTTCGCCGAAGGCGGCGCTTCAGCCGGTGACAAAGCGCATTTGCTAGCTATTGGTCTATCTTAGGCAAGTCGTTCCATCGCCAGCGCCTATTTGCGGCGACGCGCCTCTTCGACACCTATAACAGGCCTACCGCCAGATCGCAGTATCGGGTTGTGAGGGGCAAGTGATTTCGATACTGTGAAACGGCCCACTTTGGGCCAAGCTGCATTGTCAAAAGCAGCTCCCTCGCTCATGATCACCGGGGCATCGCTGGAGCCTATACCCTCCATGCGCCGGCTCCGCCACTCGGGGGTGTTCTGCTCCAGACGCTCAATCTTGGGCATAGCTGTTTCCTCGTGGGTTTGCTTGGTGCGTTTACGATTGAGCAGTTCGACCGCGCGCCGGTAGCTGCTCTCGCGCATCTCCTCAGCGAGTAGATCTTGTAATAGGAGAGCACCCGATCGAGTTCGGTCTCGGTCTGATCGACCAGAACGCGAACCTGGCGGGCCTCCTCGGGAGTTATCAGCCGCTCGGGACCGTTGCCTGATGAGTGATTGATTCGCTCGTCTTCGGGATCGTCGCCGGTAGCGAGCAGGAAGGACTGGAGCAGGGCATACTTTAAGGCTCCGGTCATCGCCTTGTAACGAGCCTTGTCGCCGGCATCGAGTCCCTGGCCGGCTACTTTGGTGGTGATGGCTTCTCCGGTATCGACATCGGTGAAGGTGTAGGCCATCACGACCTGCGCGGAGCGAGCCAGCTCCGCGCCGTTTCCTCGCCCTGATTCGTAGGCGATCGATTCCAGCGAGGGAATGATCACCACTCCTAATTCGGCGAGGATGTCGCCGACAGCGCCGGCCAGATCCGCCGCGGTCACGTATGAGTAGTTGTTCCGCTCGTTAAAGCCGCGCTTCTGGATGTAGCCGATCCTGCGCCGCACTTCGGCCAGCTTCTGGCTGCAGGTTCAGTTGCACCAGGTCGTGGTGGTTGCTCAGAACCGGAGAGTGAATGAGCAACGCCGGCGGGTCGTCGACTGCACCGCCACACGGTTGCTCGGTGCGGGGCTTCGTAGCTCCGTTGGTCTCTAGGGCCACTTTCTTCCGTCGCCGACCGGTCGGCCGCTGCAGGGCATGAGTGCGCACTCCTGCTGAGGAGTTTCCGTTCTTGAGTGAGGCAGTCAGCAACTCCGCCGGCTTTCCCGCCTCGCCTGGGACCTCCTCCACCGCCATCGGTTCGGTCTCGCCCTTTTGCGCCAACTGATAAACCGCTCCCTCCTTGTCGACGTAGATTCCTTCCCTAGGGTCTAGTTCGGTGACCGGACGTCCGAGCAGCGTCAGTACCTCGGTTTCTTCAGCCTCGCGAATCGGATACCAGAGTTTAGCCGTTGTTGATTCCGACGACTGGGTAGAACCGCGTTCGCCGAGGACGCAGAGGAACCCTTCCCGGTAAGCCAGCCGGAAGGTTATCTGTCCTTTGGTTGTCTCGCGTTGAGCGTCCATTAAAGCCTCCTTGAGATGTCGCTTGTCGTGGACACACCTCGCTCTGGTGCGCGTTGGAGTCAACTGAGTTGGACGTCAAAATGTTAGCGACGGTTGCTCGCGTTGCGGCCTGCTAGCCTCTCAATCGAGTTGCTTTCGGAGTTGGGTTCGAGCTATGGGCCGTATCCAATCTAAGCAACGAATCGACGTAGCCATGAAACCTCGTGCGCAAGAGCCAACGCTATGAGCAGAAGGAAGAGTTCCGGACGTCCCAAGCGCGTCAGAGGTGTCAAGACCAACATGGTGGCCGCCGCGGTGGAGCTCGCGGGCGGCGTGACCGCGGTTGCCAAGCTCTGCGGCGTCGCCCGTCAGTCGGTCTATACCTGGATCGAGGAGTGGCGCATCGAACGCCTTATTGATGCGCTCAAAACTGGCGCGGGTATCGGGAATCCCAATCGACCGGCTGGGGAGGGGACGCCTTCAAGCCGGAGAAAATCCCACCCGCTAGATCATCCGGATCGATAGAGGAGTCCGATGAGGAGCCTGAATAAAATCGATCCTGGGTAGTGCGGTTTAGTATTGGTGAGCGGCGTCGCGAACGTAGATCTGCTGCCTTGGGAACGCGGGGCCAGGTATGTCAAGTTTGGGTCACCCGGTCGCAGCCGCAGCTTCTCGGGATCGCACGGAGCAATCATTTGGAGGTATTCCGTAAACCACCGTGACGACGTAAACCAAAATCCCGCAAGCCTCCCCAAGCCGCGATTTTCCAATTCTCATAGGTCGACAACGCCGATGAAGAGCTCAAATAAAGTCGATCCCCCGGACGTCCCAAGCGCCTTAGAGGCGTCAAATCCAATATGGTGGCCACCGCGGTTGAGCTCGCGGGCGGCGTCATCGCGGTTGCCAAGCTATGCGGCGTCGCCCGTCAATCGGGCTACACTGGGATTGAGGAATGGAGGGTCGAGCGGCTCATCGATGC
>JBKQKT010000743.1:0-11244 GCA_052147365.1 Candidatus Korobacteraceae bacterium
CTCGAACCTGCGACCTCCTGCTTGTAAGGCAGGCGCTCTAACCAACTGAGCTAACCGCCCTTGGTACGCGCCTGTTTGGAGCGGTACTGGAGCGGAGTCAACTGCTTGAGTTTACATGCCGTTTCCAGCGTGGTCAAACGCACGGCGCACATCTAAGAGGGCGAAACACATCCATCGCGCCGGTTCGTTTACAGCTCACGATCCACCATGGCCTTTCCATCTCTCTATTCCCCGAACGGCCAACCTGACCAGAAGATTAACTGCGCTACACTGAACCCGTGCGCAGACTGATCATCAATGCCGACGACTTCGGAATGAGTGCGGGCATTAATCGCGGCATTGCTGAGGCGCAACAACGCGGCATTGTGACATCGACGACTCTGATGGCGAACTCGAGTGCATTCGACGAGGCGGTCGGGTTGGCGTGTTCGCTAACCACCAACAATCCGCACTTTAGCGTCGGATGCCATGTGGTGCTGCTCGACGGCGACCCAGTGCTGCCGGCCGATCGCGTTTTGAGCCTGCTACAACCGGGGTCGAGGAATGGCGACCACTTTCGTGTCAAGCTGAACGACTTTGTGATTGCCTCATTTCGCGGCAAGCTCCAGCCTGACGAAATTGAAGCCGAGGCGTCAGCCCAGATCCAGCGGCTGCAAGCGGCGGGAGTGCAGCCTTCGCACTTCGACACCCACAAGCATGCGCACATGTTTCCCGCGATACTGCGACCACTGTTGCGAGCGGCGCGAGCGCGAAATGTTCCGGCCGTGCGAAATCCGTTTGGCCAAGTGTGGCCGCTGCCGCTGGGCGAAGTACTGCGGCGGCGAGAGTTGTGGAAGCGCTTTGCGCAGCTCAACGTGTTGCGTAACTTCGCAGCCAGGTTTCGTCGCGAAGTTGAAGCGCACGGCCTGCGCACAACCGACGGCTCGGTCGCGGTGCTGGTTACGGGTGCTCTCGACCTGAAGCTTTTCAGCAAGATTACGGAGAACATTCCGGAAGGAACGTGGGAGTTCGTTTGCCATCCCGGCTACAACGATGCAGATCTCGGCAAGATTCGCACGCGGTTGCGCCAGTCGCGAGTTCAGGAGTTGGAGTTGCTGACCTCGCCGGGAGCAAGGGAAGCTTTAGAGAGTCGGGGGATAGAGTTGATCAGTTATCGGGAGCTTTAAGGTCGCGCATGAATCCATTGAAACTTCCAGACGCCGAGTACAAAGAAGTTTTCGAACTGGTCACGCAGCTCGCACTGCGGTATCTTACGTCGCTCGACGGTCGCCCAAGTTTCCCCGACGTGACTGGAAGTAAAGCCGAAGCTTTATTCTGTAAGCCATTGCCACAAAAAGGTATAGGGGCCAACGCGCTTAACGACCTCGCGGGCGTCTTGGACGCTGCTCGGCCTGGCGGACCACGCTTCTTCGGTTACGTGCTGGGATCAGGCGAGCCGATTGCCGCCGCTGCCGACCTTCTGGCTAGCGTGCTTAACCAGAATGTTACCGCTTGGCGCTCGGGCCCGTCTGCGGCGACCATTGAGCGCGTCGTGGTGGGCTGGCTTGCAGAAGCGATTGGATGTGAGGAATTTCGCGGCAGCCTGACCGGCGGAGGATCGCCAGCCAACCTCATGGGACTGGCAATGGCACGCGAGGCCCGGTTGCCAGCCAATGAAAGCGGCGTCCGGCCGGGGACGGTCTATGCGTCCGAGCAGGTACACATGTCTGTCCCGAAAGCGATTGCGCTGCTGGGCATCGGGCGCCAGCATCTGCGGCTAATTGCTTGCGATGACAAGTTCCGCATCCGGACGGACTTGTTGCGCGAAACCATGCAGCGCGACCTGAGTGCCGGACTGACTCCCATTGCGATTGTCGGGTCGGCTGGTACCGTCGCGACGGGCAGCATCGATCCGTTGGTGGAACTGGCGGCAATCTCTCGCGAGTCGGGCGCGTGGTTCCACGTGGATGGCGCCTACGGCGCGCTGGCCGCAATCGCGGAACCCGCGCTATTTGCGGGCTTGGACTTGGCGGACTCCATATCGCTCGATCCTCATAAGTGGCTTTATCAGCCCCTCGACTGCGGTTGCCTGCTCTACCGCGACGCTGGTGCTGCACGACGCGCGTTCTCGCATACAGGTGACTACGCCAAGGTCTTGCAGAATGACCCGGTGGAAGGTTTTGCTTTCTTTGAGGAGTCGATTGAGCTGTCTCGCCGTTTTCGCGCATTGAAGCTGTGGCTGTCGCTGCGCTATCACGGCCTCGACAACTTTCGCGAAGCGATACGTAACGATCTTGCGATGGCACAGCACTTGGCTGGACTGATAAGCAAAACCCCGGAACTGGAGTTGCTGGCGCCCGTGCCATTGAGCGCGGTTTGCTTTCGATATCGTGAGGACGAAGATAAGGATGCACTGAACCAGAAGATTCTGCAGGCTGTTATCCGGCGAGGAAAAGTATTCCTCTCGAACGCCAGCATTCATGGGCATTTTGCCCTGCGGGCCTGTATCGTGAACCATCGCACGACCAGTGCGGATGTGGAACAGGTTGTCAGCGAGGTGATCGCGGTGGGTAGAGAACTGACCATTGGAGCCGCGTCGTAGTCATGCAGACGGTATCGCAAATCATTTCCTCGGCAAGTGCTGATGCCGTCGTGACCACGGCGCCCTGCCGCGCCGATCTTGCAGGGGGCACGCTCGACATCTGGCCGCTATACCTCTTTCATCCCGGCGCGGTGAGCGTAAACATTGCGCTGAACATTCTTACCGCGTGCCGCATCGCGCCACGTGCAGGGCAGGGAATCACTCTGCAATCTCACGACACTGCCCGCGAAGAACACTTCCCCAACCTCGACGCCTTGATGGCAGCGAGGTCATACCAGCATCCGCTGGCTGGTTATCTCGTGCGGTTCTTCCGGCCGAAGGGCGGCTTCCTGCTCGAGACGTTTTCGGAGTCACCCGCAGGCGCTGGAATCTCCGGTTCTTCGGCTATGATGATCGCCGCCAGCGCAGCCTTGGCGCGCTTTACCGGCTGCGGTATCGACATCGAACAAATTCGCGTGGTCGCGCAGAATGTGGAGGCACAGGTGATTCGCGTTCCCACTGGCTGCCAGGATTATTATCCTGCGATGTACGGGGGGGTGAGCGCTATACATCTGGAAACTGGTGGAATCCACCGCGGGCCCATACCGGTCCCGCTCGACGAAGTGGACCAACGCTTCGTGCTGGTCTATACCGGAGCGCCGCGGCAATCGGGCATCAATAACTGGGAGGTCTTTAAGCAACACATCAACGGGGACAAGCGGGTCATTCGCAACTTTGACGAGATTTCGCGCACCGCGCGGGCGATGCAACGCGCACTCGCAGGCCAGCAGTGGGATGACGTAGAGCGCCTGATACGCGAAGAATGGAAGCTGCGGCGCACCAACGCGCCGGGCATCACCACTCCGCTTATCGACAAACTCATCTCGGTGGCCCGCCGACACGGCGCGCGAGCGGCCAAGGTTTGCGGTGCAGGAGGCGGAGGCTGCGTGATCTTTCTCATTGAAAAGGGCGCACGGCAGAGTGTTGAGGAGGCTACGCGCAAGCACGGCGCCCAGCCGCTGAACTTTCGCGTCGCGCGCCGTGGACTTAAGTTTCACCCGGTTTCGAAGCGCCACCGAGCCAAAGCATAGTCGTGTTCACAACCACTACAGGGCGTCTCCGTCCCGGATGGGCGTTCGCCATCTCGGCGGTGTTGTCGTTTGCGGCGTTCTTTATTGCAGCAGTCGTCGCTGAAGCAATTGCCCGCCAGCACTACCTTGTCCTGGAAGTAATCTTCCGCCCGTTGGCGGCGCTATTGCTGATCGGCGCCTACCTCTGGCTGCTCACCATTGCCGACAACGTCCACGATCATCGCTTAGCGGCCTTAGGACTGCCCCTCGCAGAGGGTTGGCGCAAGCAGTTCGTGGCCGGCGGTATCATCGGCGTGGCTCTCACGGGGCTGGCAGTAGCGCCCATTGCCATCTGGGGAAACGTGAACGTTCATTTCAACTTCGGTCTTCACCTGCTCCCGAGGGCCGGCGCTGTTCTGTTCGTACTTGTTGTTGGCGCGCTGGCAGAAGAGTTGATGTTCCGGGGGTATCCTTTCCAGCGATTGGAGGAGGGAATTGGCGCCAGCGGGGCGATTGCGGTCTTCTCCATCCTGTTCGGAGCAGTGCATCTCTCGAATCCCGGCGCGAGCTTTTGGGGCTTGATTAACACCGTCCTTATCGGAATCGTGCTGGCCCTAGCGTACTTGCGAACGCGGGCGTTATGGCTGCCCTGGGGGGTTCACTTTGGCTGGAACGCAGCCCTGGGATTCCTGTTCGGGCTGCCGGTTAGCGGGCTGCGCCTATTTAATGTGATCGTGCGAACTTCGGCGACCGGGCCGACATGGCTGACGGGCGGGAGCTACGGGATAGAAGCCAGCGCCACAGGCACCATCGCCATCCTGATCGGGCTAGTGATCGTTTGCAAGTTGCCAGTGAAGAAGGGCAGTTGTAAGTGGCCAGTTGCCAGCGGTCAGTTGGCAACACCTGGCAGTAACCTGGACAGCGATGATCAAGAGGCATCCAGCAAACTCGCCTAAGCCCGGAACCGATCCGGTTCAGTTCCATTGACAACCGCCAACTGAGCAACCAGCCTTGGCATATAATGCAAGGAAACCGGGTATCCCCATGAACCGCCCCCGTCTTCCGTTGTTGAGCGCCGCTGTCTTGCTGCTGGCGTCGTGCGTTTGGGCGGACGACCCCAAGCCGGCGAATCCTCCTTCGGAAAAAATTACTCCGCAGACTCGGATGTTGCTGATTCGCGATCTCACCGCGGAGCATTGCTTCGCGCGCAAAGCATTCCCCATGGGCCACAAAGGCCTGGAGATCAAGCGTGGCGTTGTCAGTCCCAGCGATGCGCAAGTGGCGCAGTTGATTGCGGAGAACGGCTTGGTGGCTAAAGCGGGCGACAAAGTCGTTATCACCAACGTTGTGGTCGAGGAGAAGACGATCGTTATCGAGATTAACGGTGGCTCCAAGAAAAAGGAAAAGTGGTTTCAGCACGTTCAGGTCGGCATGGGCGGAATAATGACGACGCCGGGACCTGCCGCCAAGAACCTGGATGCGAAGGGTTCCATGGTAACGCTCTACTTCGACAAATACGTGCCCGAGATCACGGGCGAGCAGGTGCGCGACATGCTGGCGCCTGTGCTCGATTTCAAGGCCCTCAGTCAAGCCGAGGCCTATGAGAAGACCCTGCCGCCCAAGGTGCAGGACGCCATCAAGAACCACAAAGTGCTGGTGGGCATGGATCGCGACATGGTGATCTACGCCAAGGGACGGCCGCCCAGAAAAATCCGCGACAAGGACGAAAAAGGCCAGGATTACGAGGAGTGGATCTACGGCGCACCTCCGGAAGAAGTGGACTTCGTTCGCTTCCAGGGTGAGGTGGTATGCCGCCTTGAGATCATGACCGTGGACGGGCAGAAGATAGTCCGGACGGAAAAGGAAATGGATTTGCCATCGGCAGAAACTGAGGTGGCGGAGAGGAAGCAGGAGAAGCCTGCTAATGCGCCCACTCTGCGGCGTCCGGGTGAGCAGCCGGAAAACCCGGATCCGCGTGGTACCAGCAGTGGAAGCACTTATCCGCCGCCGAACAACCCGTACCCTACTCCCGGAAGCACGCCCTCGCCCACGAGTTCGCCCGATGGCCTGCCGCCGCACTCGTTTGGCGCGTTCGCAGCCGCGCCGTTACACTGAAGTTGTGAGGATCGCGCTCGCCCAAATCAATACCACCATCGGGGATTTCTCAGGCAATTCCGCAAAGATCATCGATTACTCGCAACGCGCCAGGAGCGCAGGCGTCAGTCTGATCCTGTTCCCCGAACTTTCCATATGTGGTTACCCGCCGCGAGACCTGGTTGAACGCCCCTGGTTTGTGGAGCGCAACCGCCAGACAGCGGAGGCAATTGCACGGGAAACCACAGGTATCTCGGTCATATGTGGCTTGGTGACGCCGGCCAGTTCAGCCACCGGCAAATCGGTGGTCAACTCAGCGGCTCTGCTGCGCGATGGAAAGATCGCGTTCGTGCAGTCCAAGCGCCTGCTGCCTTCCTATGACGTCTTCGATGAAATGCGCAACTTCGCACCCGCCGAGCGCCAGCAACTGCTCTCCCTGGGGAACAAACGGATCGCGCTGACCATTTGCGAAGACGCATGGAATGACAAACATTTCTGGGACCGCCCTCTCTATGGGGTTGATCCGGTGGAAGACTTGATCGGAATGGGCGGACAAATCCTGCTCAACATCTCGGCCTCGCCGTTCTACCTGCGCAAGCGCGAACTGCGCCGCGATATGCTGCAGGCACTCGCAACCAAATATCGCATGCCGGTGGCGTTTGTGAACCAGGTCGGCGGTAATGACAGCCTGGTGTTCGACGGCTCCAGCTTCGCGTTGGGGCCCGATGGAAAAGTCATCGCGCAAGCCAAATCGTTCGAGGAGGACCTGGTTTGCTTTGACAGCGAGTCGCTGAGTGGAGACATACATCATCAGGATGAGGGAATTGAAGCTAGTGCCTATTCCGCGTTGGTGCTGGGCACGCGCGATTATGTTCGCAAGTGCGGGTTCCAGCGGGTTGTGCTGGGGCTCAGCGGCGGCATCGATTCTGCGCTCACCGCATGCATCGCGGTGGATGCGCTGGGGCCCGAAAATGTCATCGGTGTAGGCATGCCTGGTCCTTACTCATCGCAGGGTAGCATTGACGATTCAGTGGCGTTGGCAAAGAACCTGGGTATTCGCTTTGAAACCGTCCCCATCGGAGACATCTTCGATTCCTATTTGAACTCGCTGAAGCCGGTATTTGAGGACCGGAAGGTGGACGTCACCGAGGAGAACATACAGGCGCGTGTTCGAGGGTCATTGATGATGGCCATGTCCAACAAGTTCGGCGCACTGGTTCTGACTACCGGCAACAAATCAGAGATTGGTGTCGGTTATTGCACCCTGTACGGTGACATGTGCGGCGGTCTGGCGGTGATTTCCGATGTGCCCAAAACGCTGGTCTATCGCCTGGCACGCTTCGTAAATCAGCGCTCGCCTGTGATTCCGGTATCCACCATCGAGAAGGAGCCCTCTGCGGAGTTGCGCCCCGGGCAGAAAGATAGCGACTCCCTGCCGCCTTATGAGGTACTCGATGCAATTTTGGCAGACTATGTGGAAGACAATAAGTCTCCGGAGGCAATTGCCGCCGGGCGCGACTACGATTTAGCGCTCGTCCGCAAGGTTGCTCACATGGTGGACATGAGTGAGTACAAGAGGCAGCAAGCGGCCCCTGGATTGAAGATTTCCGAAAAGGCGTTTGGTTTCGGCCGACGTTATCCGATTGCGGCCAAGACCGAGATGTAGGGGACTTCTTTTTCACCACACAGAACACGGAGAGCCCGGAGGTATTGGATTCTTATTATCCTCCGTGCGCGCCGTGACCTCCGTGGTGAAATAAATTTAGCGTCTTAAGAAAGGAACTATGGATCGTCGTACTCAAGTACTGTTAATTCTCGCTCTGGCATTGGCCAGCATTGCATCAGCGGCGCAACCGGCTGCGAAGCCCGCTTCCGGCACGTCGGCCAGCTCGACGCAGCCCAGTGAAGCTACCTTTAACGCATTCATGAAGAAGATGTTTGGCTGGGACCAGAATCTGACCTGGAAAATCGCTGACATCAAGCCTTCACAGGCTGCGGGAATTTCTGAGCTCACAGCGGTGATTAACACGCCGCAGGGTCAGCAGGTCATGCGTCTTTATGTGACCCAGGACCAGAAGTTCGCTTTTGCGGGAGACCTTCTTCCGTTCGGCGCCGATCCGTTTGCCGACACGCGAAAAGACCTGATGGCCGCGGACGGGCCGTCGCATGGGCCCAAGGACGCCACATTGACTATTGTCGAGTTTGGGGATCTTCAATGCCCAGCCTGCAAGGCGTCCCAGCCCAATATCAACAAGCTGATGGAGGAGGAGCCCAAAGCCAGGCTGATTTTCCAGAATTTCCCGCTGGAAAATCTCCACAACTGGGCGATGACCGGCGCGAAGTATGTGGATTGCCTCGGTCGCCAGAACAATGCTGCCGTGTGGAAGTTTATTGGCCTGGTATATGACCATCAGGCCGAAGTCACGGCTGAGAATGTTAACCAGATGTTGAAGGGCTACGTGAAGGAAGCGGGTGGCGACCCCGACGCCGTGGCGGCCTGCGCTGCTAAACCGGAGACCGAGAAGCATGTTCGTGAGTCGATGGCGCTCGCCGAGAAGCTCGCGGTAAACAGCACGCCGACGTTCTTCATCAATGGCCGCAGGCTCGGTAGCTTCGGAAGCAACGTTCCCTACGACGTCGTCAAGCAGATGGCGGATTTTTACGGCAGCGACGCAGCGAAATAGTCGGGGTTGGGTTTCATGATTCCTGCGTTCACGGCTAGAGCGGTTCCCGAGTTGCTGTATCCGGAGCACGGGTAGAGCGGCGCTTCAGCGCCGCGTTAACGCTGCCCTCCCGCCTGGGTCTTGGAGCGCAGCCGGACGCGAGCCTAAAGGCTTGCTCTACCCGGATACAGCAACTGTGGAACGGCTCTGAGGATCCGATGACCAAAAACAAACTATTGTCGATGCCGCTGCTCACTCTGGCCGCGAGTCTTCCATTGGCGGCCCAACTCGACGCCAATAATTGGGGAAAGAACAGCCCAGGCGTGACGCTGGTTGCACATGAAGATCCCCGCCAGCACACAGCCAAGGGGACCGTCCTCTGGTACAACCTCCTCGGCAAGGGATTTCCGGAGGGCTTGGTATACACCTTGTGGCGCTGGGGTCTTGAGAAGTCACCGGAGCCGCTCATTAAAGGAGTCAGTTTCGACAAGCGCGGCTTGCTCGTCTGCTCTGGCAAGCCTGGCTATTGCTCAGGCGCTGGGCCCGACGATCCCGTAAACATCAAAGCTACGGCCGTCCTGGGTGAAATGAAACGCATGGCGATTGTTTCCGAGGATGGCAAGATCGCCGCCTTCGTTGATGCCGTCCCATTCCCCATTGAAAGCTCGGACAAGACTTGCAAACTCTCGGTGACTCGGGTTTCCGCTTTGGCGGATAGGGTGTTCGCGCGAGCCTCGGGATTGCAGGCCAACGCGCCACTGACCGTTACTACGCGCTACGGCGAGCAAGTAGCCAGGAGCAAAGCCAGCGCCGGCCCCAACGGCGCATGGCAGGAAGTGGTCACCGCACCGGTTGCAAAACCGCCTTCCGGGAAAGCTGGGATTTCAGTCTCCGACGCTGTTTGTACCGTCGCTGTAACCTTCGATTACGGACCGGGTAGCAACAAGCCCCAGTAGTCTTCCTTCTCTGCCTGCGCCTACGTCACAAACCCGCTGACAAAAGTATTACAAACGAAAATCGTTTTAGTTGTTAGTCTGAAATTGCCTCCGGAAGCGCGCCCAGCTGCCGATGTGGGCGCAACAATCCAGGGAGACTAATGCTTCGCTTAAAAGAGTTGAATCCGCTCACAACGTTCGTCATGGTCGCATTTCACATTGGCGCGATAGCGGCACTGTTCATGTTCAGTTGGAAGGCGCTTGGCATCGCGCTGGTGATGTACTGGGTTGCGGGGAGCCTCGGCATCGGCATGGGCTATCACCGTCTGCTCACCCATCGTGGCTTCAAGTGCTCCAAGTGGCTGGAATACTTTCTCACCGTCTGCGCCACGCTGTCGTTGGAAGGCGGTCCCATCTTCTGGGTCGCCACCCATCGTGTTCATCACCAACTGACCGACAAGCCCGGCGATCCGCACTCGCCGCGCGACGGCGGCTTCTGGGCCCACATGGGATGGATTCTCATGGGGAAGACCTTCCACAACAACAACACTGAGCTGCTGGCCTACGTGCCCGACCTGCGCAAGGACAAGTTTCATCTGTGGATCAGCGAATATCATTGGTTGCCTATGCTGGTGGTTGGCTTGCTGCTGCTTGTTCTCGGCGGATGGAAGGTCTTGTTCTGGGCGATGTTCCTTCGGACCGTATTCTTGCTGCATTCAACCTGGTTCGTAAACTCCGGGACGCACATGTGGGGCTCCAAGCGTTTCGCTACCGAGGACGACTCGCGCAATCTGTGGTGGGTAGCGTACCTCAGCTTCGGCGAAGGCTGGCACAACAACCATCATGCGCATCCGCAGTCCGCGCGTCACGGGCTGGCATGGTATGAGGTCGACCTGAACTGGTATGGCATCAGGACGCTGCAGGCGCTGGGTCTTATCTGGGATGTGAAGCTACCCAAGCTGGGGGCGGCGCGGATACAACCGGTGGCAAAGCCCTCGCTGCAACCTGAGGTTACCCCGGCAGAGGAACTGGTCTCGGTGTAAGAAAGCTTCGAGTGAATTGGGAAGGACGGCGTCATTTGGCGCCGTCCTTTTTCAGTTGCCGAATATTTCAAAGCCGTGGATGGTTTGCCCGAGTGGTGCTTTTCGCGTAAGGTATGAAACCATAAAGAGGAGAACCACCGCGATGACCATAGTGATTCACAAACCGGAGCTCGAAGCGCTCATCCGGGAACGAATGAAGAGCGGCGGGTTTCGGGATGTCGAAGATGTCCTCATCCAGGCATTGAAATCCGCGCCGCCGGCAGCGGAAGAAGATGCCGCACTGGATGAAACTGGTGCGGAACTGGTCGCGGCGATGCAGGCCTCGCCTTACAGGGAGATTGAGCTCGAACCGGGACGCGACCGCATGCCGGTGCGTGATATTGCGTTCTGATGGCGTGGTTGCTCGATACCAATGTCCTGTCGGAGTTGCGCCGCCCCAGGCCGGAACCGAAGGTAGTGGCCTTCGTTGCCGAACGTCCCCTTGGGCAACTCTATATCAGCGTCATAACCCTTGCCGAGTTTCGCTTCGGCATTGAGCTTGTAGCGGAACCCAATCGGCGCGCTGAACTGAATGACTGGCTCACGCACAAAGTGCGCCCCATGTTTGACCGGCGGGTTCTTCAGATCACCGAAGACATTATCCTGCAGTGGCGGCTTCTGGTTGAGGAAGGCCGGAAATCGGGACACACATTCTCTCAGCCGGACCTCCTCATAGCCGCGACGGCCATTCACCACGGGCTCACAGTCGTCACGCGTGACCGCAGCGATTACGACAAGGCGCATGTCCCCGTCGTCAATCCATGGAACGAATCCTAGTCCAAGCAGGCGAATTCGGACTGAAACGCGCGAACCATATGCGAACGTCGAAGAGCCGAAAAC
>JBKQKT010000744.1:0-8042 GCA_052147365.1 Candidatus Korobacteraceae bacterium
CGATATCGGCTCGTTGTTATAAAACGGAGTTTGAATCAGATCCTCGCGATACTTGGGCAGCACCCGCAATGCCGCGCCGAAGACGCCACCCAGCGCGCCGCCCGCCATTAGTCCGCCGGCGATAATGACGCCGCGCTCGCGTATGGTGCGGCCGCGGTCAGCGCCCGTCTTGTCCGCGCGCTTGTTCACCAGGTGCGAAACGAATCCGCCGGCTAATATGGGCGTAGTCAGTTGCAGCGGCAGGTAAATTCCCAGGGCGAAGACCATGGACGAGACGCCCAGCATCTCCAGCACCACCGTGATTAGGGCACCGATGCCAAAAAGGACATAGGTGACCGGCTGGCCGCTCATGAATCCCGCGACGATGGCCTTCAAGGCGGAAGCCTGCGGCGCGACCAGCACCTGGCGCACGTCCCCGGGCGCAGCCTCCCCGAACTGGAAGGCTTTGGCCAGCAGGATGATGGTCAACCCGGCGGTGATCGCCGCGGCAACCACCCCGATGAACTTCACTTTCTCCAGCGCCGAAGGTGTGGAACCGATCCAGTAGCCCGCCTTAAGGTCGGTAATGAATTGTCCCGAGGCGCAGAGGGCGACGCACACCATGCCGGCGAGAGCCATCACGAAGAACATGCCGGTGGTTCCAGAGAGGCCGAATTTCAGCAGCACCACCGCCGAGACGATGACGGTGAGCAGGGTCATGCCGGAGGCTGGATTGTTGGCTGTGGTGGCAATGGCATTGGCGGCTACGGTTGTGAAGAAGAAGGCGAAGAGCAACGTCAATCCCAGGCCCAGCGCCACCACGGTCAAGGTGACATGCAGCTGTCCAAAGAAGACGGCGACGGCAATGGCCGACACCACCACGCCAAGAAGTATGGCCATGATCGGAATATCGCGGTCGGTCCGTTCCATATGCGGGGCTTCGCCATGGCGGAAGGCGTGCAGCGCGATGCCGAACGAGCCCGCCACTACGCGCAGCGACTTGAGGATGCCGACGAGGCCAGCCGCAGCGATAGCGCCCACGCCGATGAAACGCACATAGTTGCGATAGATTTCAGTAGCCGTCATGTGCGAAATGGGAATCGTCGCGGGATACACCGTGACGTCGCCCATGTGGCTGCCGATGAACCAGATCACCGGAACCAGAACAAAGTTGACTAGCACTCCACCGGCACAAAAGATCAGGGCGATGCGCAGGCCCATGACGTAGCCGAGACCAAGAATGAAGGCGATGGCGTCGAAGTTGAAGACCATGCGATTGCGATCAACCACCGATCGCATGATCGGCACAAATTGGAAGTTCAGGTACTCCTTCCAGACATGGAAGGTGGTGACGAAGAAATCGTAAACCGCGGCGATGATGGTGGCCTGGATCAGCAACTTGGCCTGGGAGCCGCCCTTCTCGCCGGTGACCAGCACCTCGGTGATGGCAGTGGCTTCGGGAAAGGGCAGCTTACCGTGCTGCTCGCGCACGAAATAGCGACGCAGGGGAATGAGGAAGAGAATGCCCAGGCAGCCGCCGGCCAGGCAGATGAAGATGGTCTGCACCGGGTGTGGGTCGAGGTGGAGGATGTAGAGCGCCGGCACGGTGAAGACAGCGCCGGCCACCACGCTGCCGGAGGCGCCGCCCATGCCGGTGATGATCATGTTCTCCAGCACGGTGGAGCGGCGCCGGTACATGCGGGCCAGCCCGATGGCGAGGATGGAAATGGGAATCGCCGCCTCCATTCCCTGACCGACCTTCAGGGCGGAGTAGGCTGACGCCACGCTGAAAATGATGCACAGCAGCGTGCCCCAAAGCACCGCGCGCCAGGTGACTTCCGGCAAGGACATGCTGGTGGGCACCAGCGGTACATAGAGTTCACCGTCTTTCAGCGGTTGATAAGCGTTCGCGGGAAGGGACTTGGTCTCGAGCTCAGGTGCAGCGGTGGCCATGCACACAATCTCCTGCAATCGGCAGCCAGAAGAATTGTATCCTGCCGATGTCAAACGGGGATGTGACCGGTGCGGCGGTGTCCTGTGATGTCCGGTTGCTTATTTCCTGCCGACGGCAGTGCCGAACCCGCGCCCGCGGTTTGAGCGGCGCTACGCCCGTTCTACATCGCGTGCCAGCGCCTTCAGCACCATGTTGATTAGTGACAGAACGACCGCTCCCCAAAACGCCGGCCAGAAACCGTGAACTGCAAAGCCGGGAACAAACTTCGACGCGAATATCAGCATCAGTGCGTTGATGACCCACCAGAAGACGCCCAGGGTGAGGATAGTCAGAGGCAAGGTCATGATCTTCAAGAGGAGGCCCAGCGTGGCGTTTATCAGTCCAATGACAAGCGCCGCAATCAGCGCGGCGGTAAAGTCGCGCACGTAGAAACCTGGTATCAGGTGAGATACGACCAGCAGGCTGATCGCGCTCAACAGCCAGTTCACTAGCAGCCGCAATTGATTCCTTTCTCTATATCCATCAGGATATAGTCTTTTTCGCCAGAATCCTGCTGACAGCTTTCCCGGCGCGCCGTTCGCGTGTTGTCTCCTGCTTGGCCCCGCTGATCCATTGGGAGAACTCTTTGCGATGTGTATACGCCAGCTTGTCCCACCGCTTGCTGGCCTCCTTGCTCTTGCGGAACTCCTTGGCCAGTTCGGCCGGGGCCTCGACAGTGCGTTCTTCGGTATCACGCTCCATCACCACTACGACCGTGTCGCCGGCTTTTGCCCCGGCTCCGGCCTGGAGCTGTTTGTTGAAGGTCAGCAGATGCCGGCCATCCATCGGCTGTATGTTGGTGCGGAATGGGAAGCCGTTAATCGTGCCTTTCACCGCGACCCGGCCGCGTGTGCCCCATACTTCAGGGACATCGAAGGGAACGGCTATGAAGCAGCATGCGTTGCCTGGACCTGCGGCTTCCGCTTTCGCGGTAAATTTCTTTCGCATCGCATCCATCATCGTCAACCCTGAAAAGGCGCCGAAATTATATCGCGACGGGTGAACAGGCAGTAGTGGCACGCGTCATGCGGCAGAAACCTATGATGCAGTAAGCTGGTTGGCGAGGTTCTTCGATGGCTGATCCGATCGCGCAATTCGCCAACGCAAAATATCTAAACCTAGAGAGCTTTCGCAAGACCGGCGTCGGGGTACGCACTCCGGTGTGGTTCGCGCAGGAAGAAACCACCTTCTATGTATACTCCGAGGCCGAGTCTGGTAAGGTCAAGCGCATCCGTAACAATCCCAAAGTGCGAACCGCGCCCTGCGACATGCGTGGCAACCTGCGCGGGGTCTGGGTGGACGCGCGCGCCCAGATCTGCGGTGGCCCGGAAGCGACGCACGGACAGGAACTGCTTCGGCGCAAGTACGGCTGGATGAAGATCGTCGGCGACTTCTTCAGCCGCCTGCGTGGCCACACACAAGCCGTGATTGCCATTCAGGTGGACTAGTGGCGACTGTTACTCCAGCTCTACCATAACGATCAACTGGGCCCCGCTGTCCAGCTTCACTTCTTTGCCGCCGCTCAAGAGCACGGAATTGTCACCGAGCTCAAGGTTCTTGATGCCAACCACACCTTTTGACTGCCCCGTCAGGATCGGCGCTCCCGGCTGTGGGCCCGAGGGCATGCTGGGCATCGGCGGCGGCGTGGTACCGACGCCCGCTCCCTCATGCCCGGCCATCATCCCTGGACCAGGTCCGGAACTGCCGGCGTTTTGCGAGCTTGCGCTCGGATTCGGGCCCACAGCCTGGATGACGCCTTTAATGGCCACATCCTTTCCGCCCGGCATGCTAATTTTGTCAAATACAATTCCCAGCGCCGAACTCGGATCACCTTTGGAACGCGCCTTGGCCTCCGTCACATGACCGATAAGCTTGCTGTCGCGCGGAATGGTCAGCCCGTCGCGAGTATGGATCTCGGCCGTAATGCGCCCGGTGACCTCATCGCCCTCTTTCATCTTTTTCGAGTCAAGCGACTTGGTCAACTGAGCAGGCATGGCTCCATGCGCCTTGTCGGTGGGTGCAGGTGTTTCCGCCGCCGGTGGAGTTTGTGCGGCAGGTTGACTCATCTGGGCAGCCTTCGCGTTCTGGCCCAGACAGAATGCAGCAGCGATCACGACTAGGAAAAGAAGCTTTGCAAATCGAACCATGGTTGCTCCTCTTTAGAAATAGGCGAATGCGGCCCGACGATCCAAGCCTGGCACCTTCGCCATTCGTTAGTCGCCCCGCATCTAGTTTATTCCCATGCTGTCACATCAAACCACTTTTTTCGCAAGCGATCAGCGACGAGCGCAAGCGGCTAGGCCCTGACGGCTTTCCGAGCCCCGGCTCAAGGCAGCTCTTCGTAGTAGCGCTCACCGGCACAGGAGCGGCAAAGAATTTTCCCGCTCTGCCGGATTTCGCGCTGAAAGTTGATGCCTTCGCCGCATTCTTCGCAGACAATCCGCTCGCCTTTGTAGCCGGGCAGCTCTTCCGGAGGCAACCCAACTTTCACCCACTGCACAGTGAAAAGGTCTTCCACAGGCATCTCACTGTAGGCAAGCATCTGCTGTTGGTTCTTGCTCTCGATTTCAGGATGTATTTGCCGCGCCAGGGCTTTTGAACTCTCCTTGGCACAGACGCGCACCGCACGGCCGGATGCGAGATCAACAAACGTCGCGGCCACCTTGCCCCAGTCACGGAACTTCAGCGCGCGCTTACCCAGCCGGCAGCCCGTGACAAGTGCTACGGCATCGGTTGCGCAACGGTCAATCTCGACGAAGGTGATGAGCCGTTTGCGGTCTTTGCCATAGGGGTCGTCAATGCCCAGCAATTCGAGGCCGAGCATGGCGAGACGTACTCCAAGCACTTGGCCAGCGCATAGATGACCGTGGGCAATGTCAGCTTCCCGCAGGAGTTCGTCCAGGTTCTTCACTTGGGTTCCATGCTCCGACTCAAGGGTCTTCCGCCGACGATTCGGGCGTTATGTCGACGACGTGGCCGCTTACGTTCACGGTGAAGCTTTCGCCCGCCTTTGGCTGGAAGGTCACACGCGCCGGCTTGCGGTCCCAATGCGGGGCAGCACAATCGGTGTCAGGGAAATCTCCGCCACTCGCCTTGGCCAATTCTTTGCGAAAGAGCGGCTTTCTCACCCCGAGCTGCGCGACTATCGCCAGCAAACGCTCGCTGTCGCTGGTGACCCCGCAGTAGGCCGCGTAATCACGATACCAGCTCGCCTCCGAATAGAAGAGATTGAAGTCAGGCAGTTTGAGCTGCGTAATCCTGCCTGAACTGCGGTCCACCAGCAGCCATCCTCCGAGTTGCCACAGCCACTTGGGTGACTTCCTGGGATCATCGGGGAGCGCGTCATTGATGCGAAAGGCCCGGCGGACGACGAATTCGCGATCGGTGACGTCGTGTGGCTTACCGGTGGTGAACTCCTTCAGCTTGGCGTCAATATATAAGGCGCGCACCGTGATATCAATGGTTTTTTCCTCGGTAAGGCCAATATGCAGCTTGACCGGCTGTGGAGTGCCGAATGCCAGGATGTGTGGCTTGGAAGCCGCGCTGGCAAGCATCGGAATCAGCACAACCACAGCATGAAGTGCGCGCATCACTAAGGGAAGGCTAACCCTGGCCGCCACACGCCGCAAGTCCTAAGGCAAGCGCGTGGGGGCTTCTCGCCGTGTCCCAAGACTTATGCTTACCAATTCTCATCCACTTTCATGCAACTGGCATACAATAAGCGGCGTCAAAGTGACAACGACCAAATTGAACCACAGCTTCATCATTCCGGCTTACAACGAAAGCGAGCGACTGAGCGTCTCGTTGCCCAAAGTGTTGGACTATATCCGCAAAAACAAGCTCGCAGCTGAAGTCATCGTGGTGAACGACGGGTCGAGTGATGATACCGCTGAAGTTGTCCGCCGCTTTGCTGCTGCCAGTTCGGAGATCCGGCTGCTGGAGAATCCTGGTAACCGAGGTAAAGGGTATAGCGTCCGCAACGGGATGCTGCATGGCCGCGGCGATGTCTTGTTGTTCACCGACGCTGACTTGTCGTCCCCCATTTACGAAGCAGGGAAACTGTTCGACGCCATTGCACACGGCGCGGATATAGCCATCGGTTCGCGCTGGTTGCAGGCAGAGCTACAAACGGAACGTCAGCCGTGGTATCGGCAGTTGTATGGGCGATTATTCAATCTTGGGCTGAGGATCGTCCTGGGGCTGCCGTATCGCGATACGCAGTGTGGTTTCAAAGCGTTTAGCCGCGCGGCTGCGCACGCCGTCTTCTGCCGTCAGCAGATCGAGCGCTGGGGCTTCGATCCTGAGCTTCTGTTTGTGGCGGACAAGTTGAAACTGCGTACGGTCGAAGTTCCGGTGGAGTGGGCGCACGATCATCGCTCCCGGATCAACCCTCTGCGCGACGGCCTCAACATGGGATTGGAGATGCTGCAAGTGCGCTGGAATGACGTGCGAGGACGCTACCGTAGTCCCTCAATCAGCGTGGAGGAGCCTGTTATCGAGCAGGTGGCCCCGGTTCGCACGGCCGAGTAGTGGTGCGGCTCGCACCTTCCTTTTCATCGTTTGTTCATAATTGATGCTCATCCCGGCCCTATAGAAAATTTGGAGCCTTCTCTCGAAAAGCGCATCTTTTGTTGAGTGTCAATTGGCCGGGGGCTCGGCCCTCCGTTGCCGGGTCAGAATTCCTTGACCCGGCGGTTCGATTCTGCATCTGACACACGGTTGCAGTGATATGCACTCGACAAGCGCATCGCGAGAAGTATCGGCTGTTCCACTGGCTTGGGACAAAATGTCTCCGTTGGAGCAGTATCTGGCGGTACGCCAGACATCATTGCAGCTGTGCGCGCCTCTCACCGTCGAGGACCACAGCTTGCAGCCGATGCCTGACGCCAGTCCGGCGAAGTGGCACTTGGCGCACACCACATGGTTCTTTGAGACTTTTGTGCTTTCCCATTACATGGCCGATTACCGGCCATTCCAGGCAGAGTTCCGCAACCTGTTCAACTCCTACTACAACGCGGTGGGCGAGCGGCCCTTGCGCGCGCTACGGCACATTTTGTCTCGCCCGGGATTGGACGAGGTGCATGCCTACCGCGATTACATCGACGAGGCGATGGTGCACGTCTTGTCCGATCATCTCGGACCCGAGCCGGTCAGCCTTGTGACGCTTGGACTGAATCATGAGCAGCAGCACCAGGAATTGATCATCACCGACGTTAAGAACGGATTGTGGACTAATCCGCTGCGCCCGGCTTATCGCGCGGCTATCAACGGGCACGAAGCCTTGCCGTTTGCGCGGGCATTGGCGCTTGAGTGGCGCAATTTTGCAGGGGGTGTGCATGTCATTGGCTTCGAAGGTGATGGCTTCAGTTTCGACAATGAGGGCCCGCGTCACAGTGTCTATCTCGAACCATTCCGTCTTGCTTCCCGCCTGGCAACTAACGCCGAGTATCTGGAGTTCATGCGTGACGGCGGTTATGGCAAGTCGGAGTTATGGCTGTCGGACGGATGGGACTGCCTTCACAACAACCAATGGCAGGCTCCTCTGTACTGGGAGCAGCGGGACGGGGAATGGTGGCACTACACCCTGGAAGGCATGAAGCCGCTGACGATGAACGAGCCGGTGTGCCACATCAGCTACTACGAGGCCGACGCCTTTGCACGTTGGGCGGGGGCGCGACTGGCTACAGAATTCGAATGGGAGGTGGCTGCCCGTTCTTGCCCTGTTGGGGGCAACCTGCTGGAGACCGGCGCACTGCATCCGCGAGCCGCTGAACCAGCCGAATCCTTGACGCAGATGTTCGGTGACGTGTGGGAATGGACAGCGAGTGCTTATCTGCCCTATCCGAACTTCAGGCCCGCTGCCGGTGCCGTCGGCGAGTACAACGGCAAGTTCATGTGCAACCAGATGGTGCTGCGCGGGGGCTCCTGCGCAACGCCGCAATCACATATTCGGGCCACGTATCGCAATTTCTTTCCACCCCATGTGCGCTGGCAGTTCATGGGCGTCCGGTTAGCCAATGGCAACTAGCGAGCAACTGCAATTCGTAGCCGCCGATGCAATGACCCTCGC
>JBKQKT010000745.1:0-5472 GCA_052147365.1 Candidatus Korobacteraceae bacterium
AATTCAGGATGTCCTGCCGACCACCGACAGCACAAAAAATAACGTGACCGGAGTGATCGTAGATCAGAACGGCGCCACCACCTACTCGGCTTCGGAAATCTTTGCCGGATTGCTCGAGGGCAACAAAGGCTTTACCAGCGCCATCTGGCCCGAGGATTCCGAGGATGTGCTGGACTTCGGGTTCGGGCTGGATAGTTCACTTACGGTCCGGCATGGCTGGGACAATGCAACTGGATACGGGACGCCCTACGGCCTGGCCTTCATCAACGCGGTAACCGCCGGGAATTAGGTCGCTGCTTTCGTAATGAGGGCAGATCTTAAGTGCCAACAAGAAGCAAATTTTTCAAGGGCGGTGACGATGGTGTCACCGCCCAAATTTTTCATGCGCGATTCGAGAAGCATTACGTCGAAATCTCTTCCCTATCTTTCAGCGGAAAGCGCGATCAGCACAATGGGACGCTCGAACGGCAGTGATGTGGAGCCTCGCTCAGTCTCTTCCGGATAGTCGTTGCTAACACGCGATTCCACTCATTAGCCCTTCGCTCGCTCGCCCCGTCGGCCCTCTCCGGCGCGCCTGACCAGTCTAGGTCACGCAACCGGATCAATGAGTGTAATCGGGATATTTCGCCACTTGGGGTGTCATCACTTTGGATGTAAATTGCGCCAAGACTCGACGTGACCAGAGTCACTGACATTACGCGCTCATCCGCATAGCATCTCGCCCCGATACGAGTCTCGCCTCTCCGAAGAGCCGCCCCCTGCCGTTGACGCACAGCCCCCTGAGGCGACGGAATCAACCCTTATATCGGACGTAGCCATTCGTCCTGCGGAGGTTCGACATGATAGGCCTGTTTTCAAATTGTAAAAAGCCGGCATGGATCTGGCCGGTTATGCTCGCCTTACTAGCCGCTATCCTGCTGTTCGGGGCAACGGCCCTGGCCCAGGATGTGGTGCAGACGCTCGCACTGTCGCGCGCGCCAGTGTCAGATCCGCCGCCTGCGGTTTTGAGTGAGAGCTTCATCGTGACTGCAACCCCGGCCCCGACGGCAATCGTCATCCTGCTTCCTGGCGGTGCCGGACTCATCTCACTTGTTCCTAACGGTACCGACGGCACACTCGATGTGAATTCCCATAACTTCGTGGTGCGCAGTCGTTCCCTGTTCGCGGGCCACAACCTCGATACCATCACCCTCGATGCCGCCACTGATTTCTACCTGCTCCCCGATGGTCTAGCCGGCCAGGAAGGTAGCGCCGCCCATGTTTCCGATATTTTGGAAGTCATTTCGTGGGCGCGGTCGAAAGCGCCTGGGCTGCCAGTCTGGATCGTGGGTACGAGTCGGGGAACCGGCGGAGCCTTCGTTGCGGACTCCTATAGTCCCGCGGAAGGTGGGCCGGACGGCCTGGTCTTCGCTGCATCGGTCAACGATTCGGATGATCCGGATTCTCTGCTCGCAGCGAACCTGGGAAACATCACCGTGCCCGTGCTGATGATCAATGACGCGGGCAGCACCTGTAGCCTTGCAACCACCGCGGGTGAGAAGCCCGTGCTCAAGGCGTTGAAGCAGTCGCCAAGAAAGGGCTCCGAGCAGGTTCCGTCCGCCGGCCTCACCGCCTTGACTGGCAACTGTGATGCGCTTTCGGATCATGGTTTTTTTGGCAACGAGGACACTGCTGTCCGCGATATCGCGCTATGGATGGCCAAATGAGTAGCTGAGGTAAGCATTGTTTCCAAACTGAGCCACGACCAAAACCGATACCCGGGCTTCGGCCACTCGTGAGGGCACGGATCCTTGTGGCTTTGGTCACTCGAGGCTAGTCCCTTTCGTTGACGCGGATTACACCTGGAACGCGACAGGGCGCGCCGGGCGATCGGTATGCTGCGGAAGATCTGATTCACACTGGGATCGGGAAGAGTACAACTTTCAGTCGCCCGTAAGTCATCAAACACACCCGCGCTTCAGCGCGCTTGACGGGTGTGTACGACGCTGCATCTTGACAAGTACTAGGCCCGCTAGTACGATCGCGCGGTTCGCCGAACGCGTTTCCGGTTCCGTCGTTGACTCTGACCTAGAAACGAATTCGATCCGCGATCCCGTTACAGCAGCAGTCAACCCTAGGGCCCGATTCATATCTCTTGGCTTCTAAATCGTCTAGTGGAGGGACCCCATGTTCCGCCAATCGAGGTTTGCATTGCTGTCGCTGGCGGTCACGCTGACCGTCATAGCCGAATTCGCCCATCCAGCACAAGCGGGCACCGGCGCTTTAAACGCCGCCGCGAGCACCGCTACATCGTCCAGTTTAGGACAATTTTCGCCGACCTTTGCTGGTCCAGCCGCCACCGGCTGCGACTATTATGGTTGCTCGTTGCTTACAGGACCCTTCTTTTCTCCGTCCACGGCGCCTCTCGCCGCGGGGGAACAACCACAGGTCGCCAACCCGCGAGCCGGATCTAGCATTTTGACTATCCCGCACGTTATGCCGGAACCGGGCGCCCGTCGTTATTCACGTCTCCCGTACAACGCTGCCGCTGCCGCCGCGGTTACGCCTCCCACCGTCAGTTGCGAACCGTTGGGTCCTGGCTGCGACAGCATTAGTTTTTCTGCGGGGAACGCCGTCGGCGTGAAAGGGCTGAACGCGGTGGACAGCGCCTCGCAAAGTACCAACGTTTTAGGAGTCGACATTGAACCCGCGGACCAGGGTCTATGCGCCGGAAATGGCTATGTTGTTGAGGCGAACAACCTCGGTGAGATTCTGGTTTTCAACACAGTCTTGCAGCGCGCATCCGCGGTCATCCCGCTCGATACCCTCATGGGGCTCACGAGCAGAGGATGGAGCAGCGGCGGAGACATTTTCGTGTGTCTATGATCACGACAATGGCGGACACTGGATATTCACCGAGATCGTCTCTGCCAGCCCCGAGACCAGTGGCGGCGCCTTTGGAGGTTGTTTCGCCGGCGTGCCCAATACCTGCTATGAGGGGATTGCGGTCACCAACGGCTCAGATCCATTTGGTCCCTACAGCGTTTACTTCCTCAATGCCAATTACAACCCAGGCGAGCCGGGCTATCCCTACCTCTTTAATGACTTCGCCAAGATCGCGACCACTCGAGATGCCTTCCTCTTGTTTTACGATGAGTTTCCGGACAACGGGAGCATACCGGGCTTTGGCGGCGGCTTTTTCAACGGCGCACAACAATTTGCAATCGATAAGAATGCGTTGGAACTGGGCCTGCCCGTCTTCGGTGATCATGGAAAACCAAACCCGGCCTTCAACGTCGCCATCGAGAATATGGGTCTGCTGCCGACACCAAACGGAACCTGTTTTTCCGATAATCAATATCATTTGCCCGGGATCACCTGCTGGTACGCCGCAATTCCGGCGCACGCACCGGATCCAACTCAGTACGACAATAGTCATGGAGGTTCCGGATTCATTCTGGACACTCTTGACTTTTATGGCCTGGGTGACGACCGAGTCGCTGTCTTTGACTGGACCGGACTCAAGAGCCTGAACAGTCCTAACTGCTCCGCCTGCTCCCATATCCAGTTCGGCGGCCAGCTATTCTCCGGTGTGTCGTTCTACTACGGCGAAGGGTTCCTGGCTGAGCAAAAGAATGGGCCCATACCGTTGGGCGCCGAATGCGGAGCGGCCGGCCTTAGTGTGGGCTCGCCGCCACCCGACAGCTGCCCCGAGAGCGGAATCGCTACGAACGGCGACTTTATGACGCAAGTTTCGCAGGCGCAGGGCCAGATCTGGGGCGCCACCACAACCGCGATCGCCCAAACGTATTCGTCGGAACCAGGCCCGGAAGTGCACCAAGGCGCCGTTTACTGGGTCATCGGAACCGACACCTTCGACACGTCCGGGTTCTTCACCCTCACCGGCCAAGGTTATGTTTCGCCGAAGCATGGGGAGCTGGAATTCCCGTCAATGGCCGCGGAAGGTTTGTCGTTCCAGGATGGAGGAAACGGCGGAGCCATCATGACCTTCACCCTATCGAGTGATGGCGTATCTAAGGCTGTTTATCCCAGCACCGCCTACGGCCGGCTAACCAGCACTTCGAACGGTCTCTTGAAGTCGATCGTCAACATTGTAGATTTAGGCCAATCGCCTCAAGACGGTTTTACCGAGTACGATGGCTATCCCGGTCCCACTCGACCTCGCTGGGGAGACTACAGCAATGCAGTCTATCTCTGGGGCTCAGGTAAGATCTACTTCTCCACTAACTACATCCAGTACGCGAACTGCACCGGCTCTGAGTTTACTTTGACACTCGGGACCTGCGACGGAACCAGGGATGGTTACGCAAACTGGGGAACCTCAGTTAATTATGTCGTGCCGTAGAAAGTTTGGAAAGTCTGGCTCTCGAACGCGACCGCGCTCCTCTAGCAATTCAGGGAGCGCGGTTTTACTTTCGAGAGCCATCCTTCTGAAAATCCGCCTTCAACAGTAAGCACGCGTCACCCGCGAGGGCACGGATCGTTGTGCCTTTGGTCACCTGAGGCTGGTGCCTTTCGTTTGGCTCGGATTACACCTTTGGAACGCGACAGGGCGCGCCGGGCTGGGTTCTCCTTATAGGGAGCGATCTTTGTCAGGACGGTTTTGGGCACGACAATCCTGGCAGAACGCTTTCCGGGAGGGCTTATGCAGCGAGTGACCTGGCGGGTTTTGTTTGTCGCACTATTACTGAGTGGAGCGGCGATAGCGCAGTCCCAGTCCGGAGATTCGCTGGGCGACGTGGCTCGCGCGAACCATGCGAAGCTGCAGGCACATGAAGCGGCCGGGACGCTGCCCAAAGTGATTACCAATCAGGATCTTCCCTCGGATCCGCCCGGAGTTCCGGAGTCCGTGGAGCCCATGACCACAGTCTCCGGCGTGAAGAGGTCCGTAAATAGCTATTCCGAGCAGCGCGCGAATCAGCATCTGCTGGCCGAACAGCGCGCCGGCGAACAGTGGAGAGCACGAATCCAGAATCAGGAAGCACGCATCGCCGATCTGCAGGCGCGCATCAACCGCGTAAATCAGGAGATGCATGCGGCCATCGGCACCGCACAGTACGATACCCCGGTGAACCGCTATCATTCGATCCAGACGGAACGCCTGGCCCACATGCAGGAGATGATGGACCAGCAGCAGCGCAGGCTGGAAATGATGCAAGACGCGGCCCGCCTCACAGGCATGGGACAGTAGCAAACACGCCCACAAAGGAAGCCGACAAGCCATCCAATCTCAGCCGGAAAACCCTAAGGTTATGTTATCAGGCGATGTCACTCATTGAAATTGGCCCGACCCAGGGTCAATGAGTGTAATCGGGATTTTGCAACAACCTGCAACTCACCTTAACCCCCCAACTCACATTTTCAGTCCCAGAAGAGCCTTCCGCCTTGCCTGTACTGTTGGCGTAATCTTATGTGCATGCGTACTCTAAACCCCGCATGGAAAGCGGTCTGCTCCATTTCTGTCCTTGTGTT
>JBKQKT010000746.1:0-2849 GCA_052147365.1 Candidatus Korobacteraceae bacterium
ACCGGCAGGCCCGCAGCCCGGGCGGGGGTTTCGACAACGTCGCTCCATTGGCGGCGCAGTTCGTCTGTTTTGGCTCCGCACTCGACATGCAGCACGCTAACCTCACGCGACAGGGTCCAGGCATAGCGCAGGGCGTTCTCCGCCACCAGGCTCCAATGGTCGATGGGCACCAGGACGAGGGGCTCGGTAAGGTCCCCCGTGTGGACGGGCGTGGTTAAGCAGGTTTCCTGTTCCACCGCGGCGTAATGGCGCCGCACCGCTCGCATCATAAGAATCAGGGACGGCACCAGCAGCACCGTAATCCAGGCGCCATCGGTGAACTTTGCGACCAAAACCACGGCTGTGGTGATACCGGTTGCCGTAGCGCCAAGCCCGTTGAGGAACATGCTGCGCACCGCCCCGGGCCCGCGGTTCCGCTTCCAATGCACCACCATGCCGGCCTGCGAAAGCGTAAACGCGAGGAACGCTCCCACCGCATAGAGCGGAATCAGGCGGTCGGTGACGCCGCGAAAGATAATGAGCAGCAGACCGGTCAGCAGGGCCAGAGCGTAAACTCCCTGCGCAAACACCAGCCGCCGTCCGCGGAGCACGAAAGCGTGCGGCAGGAAACCGTTTTGTGCGATCGCGCGGGCCAGACGCGGAAAATCGGCAAACGCCGTGTTCGCCGACAGGGACAGCACCACCAGGATGGAACCGATGCTGAGCCAATAGAACGCGCCCCGGCCGGTGACAGCGGCCAGTAATTGCGAGAGCACGCTGTCGTATCCCGGTTGTCCCGGGTCGGTCGCCGCGATGCCATAGGCGGGCACGAGAAACGCAATTCCCAACAGCATCACGATCAGGATTGCGATGATGATCGTCAGCGTCTGCTTGGCGAATTTGTCCGTGGGATCGCGAAATGCCATGACCCCGTTGCTGACTGCCTCGACACCTGTCATCGCCGTACAGCCGCTCGAGAAGGCGCGCAACAGCAACCACGCGCTCGCGACTCCGGTAGCAGTGCTCAGACTGTGAGGCGGGACCACGGGGACAGGGTGACCTCCCGCCGCCAGCGTCTTGACTATGCCAACTGCAATCAGCCCCAGCAGACAGGCAATAAATATGTACGTCGGCAACAGGAAGAGCCCTCCCGTATCCTGCACGCCGCGCAAATTGATGATGGTGATGACAATCAGAATCCCCAGACACAGGCGGAGGGTTTGGCTTTGCAGCGAAGGCACAGCCGAGACCAGCGCGCCCACTCCGGCCGAGATGCCCACCGCCGCGGTGAGGACGTAGTCGATCATGAGCGCGGCCGCGGCCAGCAGACCAGCGCGCTCGCCCAGATTTTCACTGGCCACCGTGTAGGACCCGCCGCCTTGCGGATAGGCGGCGATCGTCTGCCGGTAGGAAAAATATACGATGCTCAGCAGGATCACGATGCCAATCGTGATCGGCCAGATGTAAATAGCCCCCAACATGCCCAGCGGGATTAACAGCGTCAAGGCAGCTTCCGGTCCATAGGCTGCCGAACTCAACGCATCCAGGCCAAAGATCGGAATGCCCTTGAACGGTCCGATCCTCTCGGCTTTTTCTTCTTCCGTGGCCAGTGGACGGCCGAATAACATGTCGGCAAGCTTCATGCGATTCTCTCCGTAGCTACCCCAACCTACTCCAGAGCGAGAGCCAGCATAAATGCAGGCTGGCTGAATGCCCTAATCGGAGTGTTCCAGTATCTACTTCAAATATTTCTGCCAGATGGCTAATTAACCAGGGTACGCACTTTAGTGGATTGCGCCCTTGGGCAAAGCGCGCTATGCTCTTCCCCTACTGCCGCGTCCACACTATTCAAACCAACTCTGACTTACACCGATACTCAGGTTTTTAGGTTGTCTGGGAGAACAACGTTGTCGGTCGGATTCGTGGCCGACGCTGTCAGGTTGCTTATTGGGAGTGGAACGATGAACCTTTCAATGATTTCGAAGATGCTGCGGGCGTCCATCGGAACCGCCGTCTGCCTGACGTCTCTTAACCTCGCGGCTCAGACGATGGTGCCATGGCTCACCCGATCGGCGGACAACTCCAGGAGCGGTTGGAACCAGCACGAGACAGTACTGACGCAAACCTCGGTTGAATCGAAGGGAATCATCCGGGCCACCATCATTCCGGTGATCGGTGATGCGCGCGGCATGGAAGCGCAGCCGCTCATCCTGCCAAATGTTAAAACCGCGCGAGGCACCCGCGATGTGATGGTGCTTCCCTCGATGGCTGACGTGGTGCGTGGAGTTGACGCGCATGATGGCTCGGGCATATGGCAGGTCACGCTGGGGATGCCGATAACGGGATCTGCCAACATCGACTCTCACAGCATCAACGATCACTGGGGCTGTCTCTCAACCGGGGTAATCGACCCGGATACCCAGCGCCTCTACCAGGTCTGCTGGGTCTCGCCGGACAAAACCGGAAACCCGCAGACAGCTCGTCACTTCATGTTCGTGCTCAATGTCGGCGATGGAAGTCAGGTAGTTCCACCTGTGCAAATTGAAGGCAAGAGCGGAACCCAGGACTTCAACTCGACCATGCGCAAACAGAGGTCCTCTCTCGTCGAAACCAATGTGAACGGTGTGAAAACTATACTGGGTTGTTCGGGGACGACCTATGAGACCGGCAAGGGCGCTTCCGGGTATTGCTTCGCCTTCGATGTCGCAAGCAACAAGTTGACGGCTATATTGGCGCTGACCGCCGGCGAGGGCGCCGGCGTATGGATGGCGGGGCAGGGAGTGGCGGCGGATGAACAGGGCTTCCTTTACGCGCTCACCGGCAACGGGGATTTTGATGGTAAGACCCAGTTTGGGGAGTCGTTCATTAAG
>JBKQKT010000747.1:0-2642 GCA_052147365.1 Candidatus Korobacteraceae bacterium
AATCACGGCATTGAGGAAAAGGCGACCTCGTCTCGCGCCGACTTCTTGCCTGCGCTGGCCATCGCTGCCGCCGCCGCCATCGGCCACATACTGACCAATGGCCAATACGGCTTCCATCGCGACGAGCTGCAATTCCTCTCCGATGCGCGCCATCTCGACTGGGGCTTCGTCGCCTATCCGCCGCTTACCCCGTTCATCGAACACATCGGCCTCGCCCTCTTCGGCCTCTCGCTCGTCGGCCTCCGTCTCTTCTCGGTCATCGCGCAGACCATTGTCATCGTTGTCAGCGGCGTCATTGCGCGCGACCTCGGCGGCAGCCGTCTTGCCCAGGTCACCGCCGCACTGGCCGTCGCGCTCTCTCCCCTGCCGATTTTTGAGGCCACCGAGTTTCAGTACACGTCGTTCGAAATGCTGTGGTGGGTACTCATCGCCTGGTTCACCATCCGCTTGCTCAAATCCGAGAATCCCCGCTGGTGGCTCGCCATTGGCGCAGCCGTCGGCCTCGGCCTGCTTACCAAGTACTCCATCGTGTTCTACATCGCCGGAATCGTCACTGGCGTCGTCTTCACACCAGCGCGCCGCTTTCTTAAATCAGGCTGGTTCTGGGGTGGAATCGCCCTGGCTCTCCTGATCTTCTCGCCGAACTTCCTCTGGCTCGTGCGCCACGACTTCATCTCCTATCACTTCCTCCAGCACATCCACGCGCGGGACGTTGCCGAGGGCCGCGCTGACGGGTTTCTTAAGGGCCAGCTTCTTGCCGGCGCCAACCTTTGGGCTGCGCCGCTGTGGCTCGCAGGTCTCGTCGCATTCCTGCGCAACCCGCGCTACCGCATGATTGCCTGGATGTACCTTGTCCCCTTGGCAATTCTCTGGCTCGCCAAGGGCCGCTTCTACTACCTATGCGCCGCCTACCCCATGCTCATCGCTATGGGCGCGGTCGTCGGCGAGAACTGGGTGCGCGGCTTGCCGCGCTGGGCGCGCGTCACAGTCGAAATAGTCTTGTTTCAAGGATTACTCGTTGCTGGAGCCTGGTTCATTGCCGGTTGGGTACCCATAGCATCCAGCGGCCCGCTCCGCGACTTCGCCCTAAGCCATAGCGAAGACCTTCGAGAAGAAATCGGCTGGCACGAAATGGTCCGCACCGTCGCAGGCATTCGCGATTCCCTGCCCCCGGACCAGCAGGCCCATCTTGGCATCACCACTGGCAACTACGGCGAATTTGGAGCGATCGAATTACTCGGCCCCGCCTACGGACTGCCTGCGCCCATCGGCACCACAAATTCCGAATGGCTGCGCGGATATCCCACTCCACCGCCCACCACGATCATCGCGATCGGAATCTCGCGCGAACAAGCCGACAGCATCTTCACCAACTGTCGCTGGGCCGGCCACAACGGCAACGCCGAAGGCATACACAACGAAGAAAGCCAATATCATCCCGACATCTTCGTCTGCGGCCCACCACGCCTGCCCTGGCCCGAGCTTTGGCAACAGCATCAGGACTTCGGCTAATCGCCGTCAAAGTCTAAAGCTTCGATCCGCAAGAAGCACGGTGCCCCATCCTAGCTCCGCTAGGGTGGGAGAGCACAAACTCAAATGGACGCCGGCAGCCAGATGTCCTGGCCATGCCAAAAGAATCAATACAACAGCACCGCCACCCTATAAATCGTGAACGCACCCTTCACATCCTGCGCCGGACAATTCCCGACCGCCGCCTTGTGATAGCGCCCAGTTACCAACTGCTCCACCAGCGGCACGGGCAACTGCGTTACATCCGGATTTTGCCAGCGGAAGAGAAAACTCGGCGGATTGACGCCTTGATACCTGCCGCTCGATGCGCAATAACTCCGCGCTTCGTTCGTGTCCTTCATCACCATGATCTGCCGGGCGCGCAGCAGCTTCGCAAACGCCGTCTCGACTTGCGTCTGCGTCAACACCGTCACAGCCCTCTCAAAGTCCGCCACCGCGAAAATCAAATCGCCGCTATCCACCACGGCGATCCCTACTCGATCCACTTCCGCGTTAAGTAGATTGGCGCGATGCTCTGGCGAATCCAGCCAGCCCTGATGAATCGCTTCAGGATTGGAACCGACCGCAATGTTCTCTTCTACGTAGCTGAAGTGCGCACCAGCCGCTCCTGCGCGCGTCGTCAAGTCCGACTCTCCGTCGTAGCGGTGCGCTATCGGACCTTCGACTGCCATGCGCAGGCAATGCTTCAGGGCAGCGTCCGCCAGCGCGGAGTCCCATGCCAGGCTCCCGACGCCCGCGGCGGCCCGTGCCTCGTTGGCCAATGCAAAAAGCTGCGCTGCTTTCGTAAGCGCTGATTCGGTAGGTTGAGGCTGCGGCAAAACGATCTTTTCTTGTCCGGCGGCATGCGCCACAACCAGCATGAGGCCGATCAAAAACACGCCTCCCGGAATCCTCATGCCTGGCTCGGCACAGCTGGCGCGCGCCCTACTGGAGATTCCCTTTGCGTGCATCAATGCTTCTCCATCCGCCGATTCAGCAATGAGTCCTGACGCTGCGATCAATACAGCAACACCACTACCCGATACGCAGTGAACGCGCCTTCAATGCCTTGTGCCGGACAACTCCCCACCGCGGCCCGATGATATTCGTGCGACGTCAACTTCTCCGTCAAC
>JBKQKT010000748.1:0-7175 GCA_052147365.1 Candidatus Korobacteraceae bacterium
TGGAGTTGCCGACGATTTTCGTCTTCACTCATGAGGCGATGGGCGACGGCGAAGATGGTCCAACTCATCAGCCGATCGAGCACCTCGCATCCTTCCGCGCCATGCCGTGGATGGTGCTGCTGCGCCCGGGTGACGCCAACGAAGTGGTCGAGGCTTATCGCTACGTGCTCCAGCTACGGCATCAGCCTGCGGTGCTGGCGCTCTCGCGGCAGCCCATGCCGACCTTGGACCGCAGCAAGTACGCGTCGGCTTCCGGAGTCGCAAAAGGTGCTTACGTACTCGCCGATGCCGAAGGCGGCGCGCCGCAGGTAATCCTGATTGCGTCGGGCAGTGAAGTGAGCCTCGCTGCGCAGGCGCACGAGAAGCTCAAGGCGCAAGGCATTCGCTCGAGAGTTGTCTCCATGCCATCGTGGGACATCTTCGAGCGCCAGCCCAAGGAATACCGCGACAGCGTTCTGCCGCCGACCGTAACGGCTCGCGTCGCCGTGGAGCAAGCCTCAACTTTCGGTTGGGAGCGCTACGTCGGCCCCAACGGGCGCGTCATCGGCATGACCACTTTCGGAGCCTCGGCCCCGTTCAAAGAACTGCAGAAGGAATTCGGCTTCGAGCCGGACCACGTCGCGGCCGCGGCCAAGGAGCAGTTAGGAATCAAGAGTTAGTGTCCTGAATCGGCGGGCAAAGAACGTGCTCACCGCACCTTGTGCAAGTCCGGGAGTCTGCACCGCCACCAAGGGCGCGGCGTCGGGACTGGGCGGGGCCATGCGATAAACCACTTCGTTCAAGGCGTCGGTGAGGGCGGCTTCGTCGGCCGCCGCAAGAAACGATACAGAGTGGCGTAGTTGGGAACTGAGCGAAGCCGCAGAGCACGGCGCACCCGTACCAACCTCACTTCGGGCATAAGCAGCAAGCGAGTTTCGCCGGGGATGATCGCAGCATAACGCGTTTCGCCGCTGTCAATGCGAAGTGGAACTCAGGATGTCAACAGAGCCAGGTAGCTTCTAGGCGCCGATTCCTGGCTTCATCTCCGGCGCTATAATCGCGTCCACTTCGATCTCGACCAGCATTTCCGGCGCGACCAGGGCCGTTACCCCGATCATCGAAGCCGCCGGACGAATGTCGCGAAAGACCTCGCCGTGCGCCTTGGCGGCCTGCTCCCAGCGGCTGATGTCGGTGACGAATGTCCGCGTGCGCACTACATCGCGAAAGCTTGCGCCTGCCTGCTCCAGAGCGAGGCTGATGTTTTTCAGCGTCTGCACTGCCTGCGCGTACATGTCGTCTTTGCCGACAATTTTGCCGTCGGGCCCGGTCGCTACGGTTCCGGCAACCGAGACGAAAGGGCCCACTTTCACCGCTCGCGAGAGGCCGACAATCGGCTCGTAGGGAGAGTTTCCTGAGATGTTCCTGCGCTCCAACCTGCACCTCCATCGAATGCGGCATTGTGCCATAAGCGGACATCCAACGCACATCTAGACATCAGGAAAGCATTTTGGCAGTCAACGAACCGATCTGCTGATAAGGCATCAAACCCCTCACAATTACGGAAATCACCTTAGCAACGAGACCCGCATCAACACTGCTCCAACTCGGCATGTGCTTTTTACGACGAGACACGGGGAACGTGGCCGGAAACGTCGCGGGAACCTGCGAAGGTAACCGCTCGCGGCGAATAAAGGCTTGCGTTCCGCGAAGAATTACTTTAAGAAGTCGCATCAATACATCGAGCAGGGTAGTACACCTGAGGAGACGAGCAAAAGGCCTATGGTTCCGGAATCGCATCCGCTGCAGGAACTTTTCAGCGAACTGATCCACCATCACTTCGATCGCGACATTGGTTTGCGCGACAACGAAGTGCAGGATTACATCGCTAACATTTTGACGGAGTTCTGTGAATGCGAGCAGTTGTTCAAGATTTGTAACGCCCAGGAAAGGCCGCTCAGTGATGTGGGCGAGATGCTGCTCGAGGCGGACCCGATCTACGGTCCGGCGCCATCTTTTGACCGTGAGCGTCAGGTGCGCAAACACATTGGGGATTACATCCTGTTCTTCTCCGGCATGTTCCCCGAGAGCATCAACCACTATCGCCTGCGCCGACAGCGCCTGGAGAATTTCGTCGATTTCGTGAAAGCGGGCAAGGAGAGCTATTACATCGTCTCCAAGTTCGACCAGTTCGAATACGCCCGCCTGGCGCCGCTGTTCGGCAAGCTAGCGCATGAATTCGAATCCTGCGTCTACGGGCTTAACCTCGTCAAAGGCGATCTTGACGAGATGCAGCATCCCATAACCCGCCAGGTGAAGCAGATCGTGATGTAGCCGCTAGCGCACCTTGGCGTACAGCACTTGATCGAGGATGACACCATTCTTAACGGCGCTGCGGCGCAGGATTCCTTCGCGCTCGAAACCAGCCTTCTCAAGCACGCGCATGGAGGCCACATTATGAGAGAAGGCCATGGCAAAGATACGCGTCAGCCGGTAATTCTCGAAGGCCCACCCGGATGCCGCCAGCACTACGCGGGTGGTTAGCCCGCGTCCCCAAAACGGTTCGCCCAGCCAGTAGCCTATCTCCGCAGTGAGTCGGGCGACATCGGTGCCCAGCTTGAAGCCGATGCCGCCGATGGCTTCGCCCGCGTACTCCACCGCGAAGGAAGTCTCGAGCTCTGCCGCGCGCACGTCCGTGAGGTAAGCGGCTGCCGCCGGCGGGGTATAAGGATGGGGAAATTGGTCACGGAGATTGGCGGCGATTTTCGGGTTGTTGGCGTAACGCACCAGCGCGTCCAGGTCGCTTTTACGCCAGGAGCGCACGCGCAGATCGCTAAGGTCGAGAAGCATTCCTTATACATGTTGCGACTGCCCAGACTCGGGCGCAACCGGTCCGCAAAGTTCAGTTCGGACGTTTCTGCTCGTCGTAATACCAACGCCGGAAACGCTGCAGGATGGTATCACCCGTGTCCGACATGGAATTGCTGCGCCTTCGCAAATCATCGCGATGGCGCCATCGTTCGCGCACCACCAGAATCGACAGGACAAGCACAAGCGCAAGGCGCAGTGAGATGAGGGCGAGATCGGAGGTCTTCGAATAGGGGGTGGTAGCAGCGAAGCTGATAAGAAGCAGGCACGCCACAAACAACGCCCAGCCTCCTGCCTTTGCTCTCAAGTGTAAACTCCTCAAACTGGATACCGTCTCTCAGATCGAGAGCACTTCCTTTTCTTTGCCTTTCGCCAGCTCTTCCATCTTCTTGATCTCGTCGTCGGTAAGTTTCTGGATCTGCTCCAGCGCCCCTCGTTCTTCGTCTTCGGTGATCTTCTTGTCCTTCAAGGCCTTCTTGATAAGGTCGTTGCCGTCGCGGCGGATATTGCGCACCGCGGTGCGATGTTCCTCCAGCACCTTGTTCAGGTGCTTCACCATTTCCTTGCGACGTTCCTCAGTAAGCGCCGGCACGGGCACGCGAACGAGCTTGCCGTCGTTCATCGGGTTCAGGCCCAGGTCAGCGCTGCGGATGGCCTTCTCGACCGCACCGATCAGGCTTACGTCCCACGCCTGTACTGTAATGAGCTGGGGCTCGGGCGCGCTGACGTTGGCCAGCTGGTTCAGCGGCATCTGCGAGCCGTAGGCATCGACGGTTACGCCATCCAGCATGTGCACTGAAGCACGTCCCGTGCGCGTGGCAGCCATCTCTTTGCGGAAGTCTTCTACTGCCTTGTCCATGCGCGTCTTGAGCTGAGCAAAACTGTCCTTCAACGCGGGAATCGCCGCCATCGAAACTTGCGCCATATCAGTCGCCTCAAGATGAAATCAGAAAACAGTGATTATAAACCTCAGAGCCGTCGACAGCCGGATCGCCAACCTTATCCCTGGTTGACCACCGAGCCGACCCGCTCCCCCATGACCACACGCTGAATGTTGCCTCGCTGGTTGAGGTTGAAGATTATGATGGGAAGATTGTTCTCGCGGCACATTGCAATCGCTGTGGCATCCATTACTCGCAGCCCCAGCCGCAGAACGTCCATGTAGCTGATGGTCTCGAACATGGTCGCATCTTTCACGACAACGGGGTCGGCGCTGTAGATGCCATCGACCTTGGTAGCTTTTAGGATGGCGTCGGCCTTGATTTCCATGGCGCGCAGGGAGGCAGCGGTATCGGTGGAGAAGTACGGGTTGCCGGTGCCCCCGGCGAAGACTACGACGCGGCGCTTCTCCAGGTGGCGGATGGCGCGGCGCCGGATGAAAGGCTCGGCCACCTGGTTCATCTCGAGAGCGCTCATGACGCGGGTGAAGACGTTCTGCTTTTCCAGGGCATCCTGCAGCGCCAGGGCATTGATGACCGTGGCCAGCATACCCATGTGATCGGCGGAAACGCGGTCCATGTCCTTAGCCTGCTCGGCAACCCCGCGGAAGAAGTTGCCACCGCCCACCACGATCGCGATCTCGACACCCAGGCGATATACCTCTGCCAGCTCGCCAGCGATCTCGTGCACGCGCTGGTTCTCGACACCAAACCCCTGGTTTCCGGCTAGGGCTTCACCGGAGAGTTTCAGCAAGATGCGTTTGTAGATCGGTGTGTCCATTTCCAGCGGATGCCCCCTCGGGAAGCCAAGTCTCAGTTTAGCAAGCCAACCAGAAGATCATTTGCGTTGTAGGGAATAAGAAAAAGGCCGGAATCGCTTCCGGCCTTTTTGAGATCAAGATCCCGGTTCGGGAGCCGCCTTGCTGACGGCGACCGTCTCGCCGACGTCACCCACCTTGAAGCGGGCGAAGCGCTTCACGGAAATGTTCTCTCCCAGCTTGCCGATGACGGTCGCGATGAGCTGCGACACGGTCATAGTCTGGTCCTTGATGAAGGGCTGCTCGTAGAGGCAGACCTCCTCGTAGAACTTCGTCATCTTGCCTTCGACGATCTTCTCGATGACCGGTGCGGGCTTGCCGGTCTGCGCCGCCTGTGCGCGGTAGATGTCCTTTTCCTTTTTGTAATCCTCGGAAGTGACATCCTCCTTGCGGATGAACTTGGGATCGCTGGCTGCGATGTGCATGGCGATGTCATGCACCAATGTCTTGAAGTCGTCAGTGCGGGCCACGAAATCGCTCTCGCAGTTCACTTCCACCAGCACGCCAATCTTGCCACCGGCGTGGATGTAGCTGGCCACCGAGCCTTCGCTGGTAACGCGCGCGGCCTTTTTGGCGGCTGTCGCCACGCCCTTCTTGCGAAGGACAATGATGGCAGCCTCCATGTCACCCTTGGATTCGGTAAGGGCATTCTTGCAATCCATCATGGGAGCATTGGTCTTCTCGCGAAGCTCTTTCACTTGTGCGGCAGTAACATTTGTGGATGCAGTAGTGCTCATTTGAAAATTCCTTCTCGCTTTTCCCTAGTCGTTCTTCGCCTTTGGCCGGCAAAGAGCGAAAGGCCAATAGCGAATAGCGTCCTTATGAAAAAACCCGCGCTTGGCTGCTGCGCGGGTCGATAAACCATCCCCAGCCCGAAGGCTCGGAACTACGCGCCTGTGTTCTCCGTGACGGCGCGCCGGCCGCCTTTGCCCAGCACTTCTTCCATGCTGACCTCTTCGAAATCGCTGGTCTCGGGCGGCGGAGCCGGAAAGCTCTCGCCCTCCTCCGGGCTGGCAGCGGCGGCTTCCGCATCCTGGCTGTATTGCACCCCCGCCGCGACATCTGCCATCTGCTTGTCGGTGGCGGCCTGTGAACCTTCGACTACCGAATCGGCAATCTTTGACGCAAACAGCCGTATGGCGCGCAGCGCATCGTCATTGCCGGGAATTACGTAATCCACTTCGCTGGGATCGCAGTTGGTGTCCACCACGGCCACGACTGGAATGCCCAGCTTGCGCGCTTCCTTTACGGCAATCTGCTCTTTGTTGGAATCGATCACGAACAGCGTGTCGGGGAGGCGGTTCAAATTCTTGATTCCGGCGAGATTGGCCTGCAGGTGCTTGCGCTCGCGCTCCAACTTCACAACCTCTTTTTTCGGGAGCAGCTCGTAACGGCCATCCGTGGCCATTTCGTCGAGTTCCTTCAGCCGCTTCACCGATTTCTGTACCGTTACCCAGTTGGTGAGCAGTCCGCCCAGCCAGCGCTGGTTGACGTAGAACATGCCGCAGCGCGTCGCTTCTTCCGCAATGGCGTCTTGCGCCTGGCGCTTGGTACCGACGAACAGTACCAGTTTGCCCTCCGTCGCCATGTCCTGCACGAACTTGGACGCTTCCTTGAACATCTTCAGCGTTTTTTGCAGGTCAATGATGTAAATGCCGTTGCGTTCGCCGAAGATATACTCCTTCATCTTCGGGTTCCAGCGTTTCGTCTGATGCCCGAAGTGAACGCCGGCTTCGAGCAACTCCTTCATCGTGATGTTCGCCAAGCTACCTCCTAGGTGGGCTTGCATCCTTTGCGACGGCTTTCGACCGATCGCTCAGGATTGTTTTCCCTTAGCCAACGGCTGCGGGAAGATTCGTTCCGGTTGAGCTTGTTCTTCCCGCCCCCGGAACCACGAAGCGGGAGAAACTCTCAATTACCGTTTCGAGAACTGGAAGCGCTTGCGAGCGCCCTTCTGTCCGTACTTCTTGCGCTCTTTGCCACGCGCGTCGCGGCGCAAGAAACCTTCGGCCTTCAGCTTGGGCCGCAGTTCAGGGTTGAACTCCTGCAGAGCGCGCGCAATTCCCATGCGCACTGCCCCGGCCTGGCCGTTCACTCCACCGCCGTTGACGGTGCAAACCACGTTGAAGCTGGCAGTCGTCTCCGTTGCAACCAGCGGCGACTTCGCCATGATGCGCTGCGCTTCGGTTACAAAATGCTGGTCGAACTGCTTGCCGTTGACCTTGAACTCACCGCCGCCGGGACGAAGAAACACCCGGGCGACGCTCGATTTGCGGCGACCCGTACCGTAGTACTGAACCAGTTCTGCCATCTTTATCGTCGGGAGACTTGTGCTCCCTTTAGTCCTTCCCAAATGTTTGCAGGGGCGCGCTTTCACGCGGCCTCTCTATTTTTATCCCAGCAGATTTCCGTCCGCGAGGACCTGTGCGCTTAAGCGCGGCTGGCGGGCGCGGCCAGCGCTTCCGGCTTCTGCGCCTGATGCGGGTGCTTGTCGCCCTTGTAAACCTTCAGTTTGCTGGCCATCGCTCGGCCCAGCTTGGTGTGCGGCAGCATGCCGGTAATCGCCGCCTCAATA
>JBKQKT010000749.1:0-9131 GCA_052147365.1 Candidatus Korobacteraceae bacterium
CCCCGATTGCTTTTCTAGGGGTAACCGAGGTCACGTTGGCACCGGACTTCCTAATGTCAGCTTCCCCAACTTCGGTCAGCGTCGCCCAGGGGAGCAAGGTGACGTCAACAATAACAACCAACATCAGCGGCGCCTTCGACAACCCAATTAGCTTGTCTGCTTCGGGACTGCCATCCGGGGCCACTGCGAGTTTCAATCCCAACCCCATTCCGGCTCCGGGCGCAGGCACCTCGACAATGACCATCACTGCCGGGTCCGGCACGCCCCTTGGAACCTATCCCATCACGGTGACCGGTAATGGCGGAGGCATCCAGCAGACTACCACCGTCAACTTGACCGTCACCCGATCGGACTTCCTCCTGACCGCGTCGCCCCCAACAGTCACTGTGTCACAAGGGTCGGCGGGGAACACGACTGTTATGACGACGCTTTATGGTGCTTTTAGCAGCGCGGTCAGTCTCTCGGCATCGGAGATGCCGCCGGGCACCACAGTCAGTTTCAATCCGAATCCCATCCCCGCGCCTGGCGGGGGGACTTCCACGATGACGATTAAGGTTGGGGCAAACACACCGCTTGGGACTTATCCCATCACTGTGGCCGGCAACGGCGGTGGCATACAGCATTATTTCACCGTACATCTGAAGGTGATTTCGTCGGTGTGGCAGCAGGGGTTTGATTTCCGGGGCTCGCAAGGCTTCGTCAACGACCCGCCGGGAGCAACAGATGTCATACAGGACACGATTTTCCCCACTGTGGGCGGTCTCACGACCTACGGGTGGTCGTACACGGCAACTGTTGCGGCAAGCGACCGGAACAACTCAATAGACCCGCGGCTGGCCGGCGTCAACTTCGTCAACAACGGTACGCCGGGCCCGTTCTACGTAAATCTACCGGCGCCGGGCACGTATAGCCTGTCGCTGGCTATGGGCGATGCCGGCTATCAGGCATGCCTTGTGCAGTGCCAGGTGCAGTTCCTGGATGGCAGCACTGTGCTCGCGACGGTGACCGGCGGGCCCATCAATTTCGGCTACTTCTACGATGCGCAGGGAAATGTCTGGTCGGCGGCGCAATGGCCGGCTAACAATGTCAGCCGGCAAGTGACCGTGACTGGGACCCAGTTGACGATACAGGTCGGGACCAACCAATACACTGGGGACTACACCTCAATCGCATACCTGGGAGTAACCCAGGTGTCGGCGGGCCCGACATTCGCATTGCAAGGACCAGGCTCGGTCAGTGTCGGCCAAGGCCAGTACTCAACTGCGGACCTGTTCACGGTTCCTATCGGAGGATTCAATAGCGCCATTAGTCTGTCAGCCAGTGGCGGACCGCCAGGGACGATTGTAAGCTTCAATCCGAGCACGATCCCGGCCCCAGGCGCGGGCACATCCATCATGACGGTAAGTGTTCCAAACAATGCGCCTCTGGGGAACTACCCAGTAACGATTACCGCCAAAGGCGGCGGAATTGTCCAGAACGTGTCGGTTGTACTAACTGTTACCGTGGCAGATCCGCCGTCCTTCACCTTAACCGTGCCGAGTGCTGTTAGCTCGGGGCAAGGGGGGCAGGTCACGGGGGCTGTCGCAACCACGATTACGGACGGCTTTAATAGCGCCGTCAGTTTATCGGCCACGGGAGGGCCGAGCGGGACGACCGTCGGCTTCAATCCGAGCACGATTCCGGCTCCTGGCTCGGGCAACTCCGTTATGACGGTCAACGTTCCCGCCGGCGCTGCCTTCGGCAGCTACCCGATCAGCGTGACGGCATCCAGCGCGCAAGGCAATCAGACGTCAACTGTCACACTCACCATTTCAGCCTCGGGCAACATCAACCTGCCCTCCGGCACGGGGTGGATCTCTTTGGGGAGTGGACTCAATTTCTGCGATGTCAGTCCGGGACATACCTATTACAACCCGGAGGTAGGTGCCGTGGACGCGTTCGACTTCTTGAGCGGCTGCGAAACTGGACAGATCGTGGCTTACGGAGGCGGGGCCGCTGACACGACCAATGAGCGGTATTTCCTTGCGTCGGGAGGGCACGACAACTATCAGGGAAATGAGATGTATGTTTTGAACTTGCAAGGGGCGAGTCCGTCAATCGCGCGGGTCACGGATCCGGCTTGGACGGTAGACAACACGGATGTTCCCCCCGACTGTGCGTGCAAGGGCACCAATAACTGTGGACAGGGAATGTGGCACGATGGCGCCGGTCACCCGGTGAGCAACCCGTATCAGGAGTCAGCTAACGGCGGCCCAATGTTTGAATCGACCCCTGCCCCGGATGGAAGCTTCGGCCAGCCCTCATGCGGTTATGGCGCCAGGTTCGCACCTAACGCCCGTGAAACTTATGCTGGGATTGTTTATAACTCACCCACTAACAAATTATTCACCTGGGGCGGCGCCGCTGCCGCCGCTGCAAGCGGTCCGATGTACAGCAATTGGACTCTCGACTTGAACCAAAATCCGCCCAAATGGACGCGGCTCAAGGACTCATCGTACCGATGGTTCACCGCCGCAGTTTATGACTACACCAGTAACCACCCCACCAGCGGATCCGATCTGGTGTTTGACGAGAACGAGTCACTCTATACCTACAATCCTTCGACGGATGCCTACACGACATTGTCGAACACCCTTCCTTACATCGGATATAACGTCAATATGGATCTGGATCCAGTTCATCACTATCTGGTTATGGAAAACGGTGATGATACCTCGGGCGGAGAATATCATCTGAGGATCCTGGACATTGATAGTTGCAATGGCACGAGCTGCAAGACCACTAATCTGGATAGCACGGCGTCCTGCACGGGGGCTTTAGGGTATTGGGCCGGAGTTACATGGGATTCCAAACGTAACGTGATGGCCATCTTCCCGTCGTCAACGAATTGCAGTGGAGCGGGATGCACTGGGCCGTTCAATACCGTCTATCTGTTGAACCCGGACCCGAGTAATCCCGTGACCATCACCTACCAAGGGCAACCACAAATCATCCAGCCGCAGCAATGCTTTGCGGCTAGCTATGGTTCAACCCCGCCTACATCTTATGGACCCGGAGTCTATGGCCGCTTCAAGTACTATCCCAACGAGGACATGTATCTCTACATCCCGGATCCGTCGGACCTATGGATACTGCGGCTTGAACAGTAGCGCTTGAGGTATAGGAAAATCGAGGCCGGTGCTCTCTTTGCTGCGCGCGGATAGAGCACACCATACTGACAGGCCACCTGGGGCGCCCTTGCGACGACAACGGTTTCGTAGACCGCCTCCGCGTAAGCCCCCGGCCACCTCATCGGTTCCGACCGGCTCTGTCGTGTGGTTCGGTTCTGCTTTTGTCGTGAACTTCGGCAACCGTTGAGCGGCAACTCGCATCTAACGCTCCCATAAAAACCAGGGCAGGTGAGACGTGAAAGAATCTCGATTAAAGTCTCCGCCTCAAAGCACACCCGAACCGGACAGCGTAACTGGCGATAAACGTCCTTCCGTACGGTTCACTCGACGCTCCTTTCTCTCCTCTCTTGGCGTAGCGGGCATTGCGGTAGGCGCAGCGCCGCTGGTCGCCAGCACCGTCCTCAATCCGCAAACTGAAATCGCCGTAGAAAAACCGGTCGCGGCGCCAGGTTCGGTTCCAGTCACCCTGAGCATAAACGGCAAAATGTATCGCCTAAATCTTGATCCCAGGGTGACGTTGCTGGACGCTTTGCGCGAGAACCTGAACTTGTTCGGCACCAAGAAGGGCTGTGACCACGGACAGTGCGGGGCCTGCACCGTTCATGTCAACGGCCGCCGCGTGAATTCGTGCTTGACCTTTGCCGTAATGCATCAGGCCGATCAGATAACAACCATTGAAGGCCTGGCGCAGAACGGCAAGCTGCATCCCGTACAGGCGGCGTTCCTGGAGCACGACGGATTTCAATGCGGCTACTGCACGCCGGGACAAATCATGTCGGGAGCGGCGTTGCTGAACGAACCCGTGGGTCCCGATGACAACTCGGTCCGCGAGTTCATGAGCGGCAATCTGTGCCGTTGCGGAGCCTACAACAACATCGTCGCTGCAGTTCAGCAGGCCCGCCGCAAGGCTTAGTTGCGGGCGAGGAGCGGCCAAATTGGAACCATTCCGTTACACGCAAGTGAAAAGCGTCGATGACGCGATCTCCGGCAAAGCGGCCGCAGGCGCACAGTTCGTCGCCGGCGGCACTACGCTCATCGACCTGATGAAGCTTAACGTGGAGCGGCCGGCTGTGCTGGTCGATATCAATCGACTCGAGCTGGCGAAAATCGAAACCGCGAGTGACGGCGGCCTACGCATCGGCGCCATGGTACGCAACAGCGACCTGGCGAATCATGAGGTTGTGCGCCAGCGTTATGCAGTGCTGTCGCAGGCCCTGCTCTCGGGCGCTTCGCCTCAATTGCGCAACATGGCGACTACCGGTGGGAATCTGCTCCAGCGTACCCGCTGCTATTACTTCCGCGACACCGCATACTCTGCCTGCAACAAGCGCACTCCGGGGTCGGGATGCGCCGCTTTGGATGGCTTCAACCGCATCCACGCCGTGTTGGGGACCAGCGAACACTGCATCGCCACTCATCCCTCGGACATGGCGGTCGCCATGATGGCGTTGGAGGCCACGGTGCACACCCAAGGGCCCAAGGGCGAGCGCACGATTCCCATCGATGAGTTCTACCTGCTCCCGGGACAAACGCCGCAAAAAGAGAACGTGCTGGAGGTGGGTGAGATCATCACTTACGTCACGCTTCCACCCCCGATTGGCGAACGTTCCTATTATCTGAAGCTGCGCGATCGCGCTGCCTACGAGTTCGCTTTGGCCTCGGCGGCGATAGTTCTGCAAACTGAGGGCGGGCGCGTCAGCCGCGTCCGTATCGCCTTGGGTGGAGTCGGCACCAAGCCCTGGCGCTCGCGCGAAGCGGAGAAACTTCTGGAAGGCCAGCCCGCCGACCCTGCGAGATTCAAAGCGGCGGCCGATGCGGCTTTGCAGGGGGCCAAGCCGCTGCACGACAACGCTTTCAAAGTTGAACTCGCCAAGCGATGCCTGACTCGCGCGTTGCGCGTGGCCAGCTCCAGCGCATAAGAATTACACCGATCCGGAGAGCAAGGGATGAGCAGTCCAGTTATTCATCAGCCGATTACTCGCATCGACGGCACGCTCAAGGTGACCGGGGCCGCTCCTTACGGCAGCGAGCATGTCCTGCAGAACCTGGCCTACGGAGTTCCAGTGACCAGCACGATCGGCAGCGGCCAGGTCACGGCCATCGACAGCTCAGTAGCGGAACACATGCCGGGCGTGCTCGGAATAATCCACCACGGAAATGTCGAGCCGATGTTCCGTCCGGCGCAGGGATTCGAGAAAATGGTGCGCGCTGGTGAGACCCGGCCGCCGTTCGAAGACAATCACGTTTTCTATTACGGACAGTACCTTGCGCTGGTCATCGCGGAAACATTCGAGCAGGCGCAGGCAGCGGCCGCTAAAGTGCGTATCAGCTACCAGCCAGACACCCTTGCCATAGACCTGGAGCACATGCCGGCGCCGTCGACCCCGCCATCGTCAGAGTATTCCCGCGGAGATGCTGACGCAGCCTTAGCCGGCGCCGCGGTCAAAGTTGATGAGACCTACATGACGCCGGTCGAAACCCACAATCCAATGGAGATGCACGCCACCATCGCGTCGTGGAACAAGGAAAACGACCACCTGACACTCTACGAAACTACACAAGGCGTGGTGAACCATCACAACACGGTCTGCCAGATGCTGGACCTGCCGCTGGCCTCGGTGCACGTGATTTCGCCCTTTGTCGGCGCAGGATACGGATCCAAGCTCTTTCCCTGGCCGCAGTCGCTGATGGCGGCAGCCGCGTCGCGTCATGTGGGGCGCCCGGTCAAGGTCACCGTTCCGCGTACCCTGATGTTCACCACTGTGGGACACCGTCCATTCACTGAGCAGAGGGTGCGGCTGGGCGCCACACAGGACGGCAAGCTGGTATCGATCCATCATGATGTGCGACAAGAAACTTCCATGGTGGACGATTATGTAGAACGCTGCACCGATCCGACGCCCATGCTCTACAGTTGCCCGAACGTTTCGGCGATTCAGCACCTGGTGAAGCTGAACGTCGGAACACCGACGCCGATGCGCGGCCCGGGCACGACGCCGGGGTTGTTTGCCATAGAGTCGGCGCTGGATGAGTTGGCGGTCAAGCTCAACATGGATCCGCTGGAGCTGCGGCTGCGTAACTACGCTGAGAAGGACGAAGGAACCAACCATCCCTTTTCGAGCAAACACCTGCGGGAATGCTATGAGCAGGGAGCGGCGCGCTTTGGATGGAGCAAGCGCACACCGCAAGTTGGTTCGATGCGGCGGGGAAATCTAATCCTCGGGTGGGGCATGGGCACCTGCACATGGCCGTGCAACCGCAACAGCGCGGATGTGCGAGTGCGTCTGCTGGCGGATGGCGGCGCCTATGTTTCCTGCGCCACGCAGGACATCGGAACGGGGACCTACACGATCTTTGCCCAGGTTGTGTCCGACAAGACAGGAATCCCGGTGGAGAAGATCCGGGTGGTGCTCGGCGACAGCGAACTCACTCCCGGGCCAACTTCGGGCGGTTCGGCGGCGACCGCGACCGTACTTCCGGCCATTGGGAAGGCCGCTGAGCAGGCACAAGAGTTGCTGTTCAACATTGCGGCAAAAACGGAGAAGTCGCCGTTTCAAAATGCCGACCCTAAGAGCTTGAAGATGGCAGCGGGGCGAGTTTACTCGCAGGATAAATCGCTGGAGAACAGTGTTCCCTTCGAGCAGATCCTGGCGCTGAAGCGTCTATCGGCGGTTGATGGTCAGGCGAAGACCGACGCCGAAGAGGCGGCCAAGCAATATTCAATTCATTCCTTCGGCGCCCATTTCTGCGAGATCGAGTTCGATCCCGAGATAGCCCGTCTGCGCGTCAGTCGCTGGGTCACGGTGATCGATGGCGGACGGATCATCAATACGAAAACGGGGCATAGCCAGATTGTGGGCGGTATCGTAATGGGCATCGGGATGGGACTATTCGAAGAGACGGTGTACGACTCACGCAACGGACATCCGGTAAACAGCAACTACGCCGATTACCTGGTGCCGACCAACTACGACATACCGGAAATCGACTGTACTTTGCTTGACTATCCCGACCCGATCATCAACCAATACGGCGCTCGAGGCATTGGAGAGATTGGCCTCACCGGCGTAGCGTCGGCCTTGGCCTCCGCCACCTACCACGCCACCGGCGTTCGCGTGCGCAAGTTGCCCATCAGAATCGAAGCTTTGTTGCAGGCAGAAAGTCCGGTCGCGAAGGTCTGAGGGCGGTTATTTGCAACAAGTGGCCCTTACTTCAGGGGGCAAGTAGTATCCTGCGAGTCGGCTATCTGGCGAGTTGCAGTTGAGTTTCGCGGCCATCTCGGATATACGAAACCTAGTGACCAAGCGAGTTCCTTGTGTGAAGCATCTTGAGCGCCCCATCGTGGTCATTTTGGCGCTCTTCGCCGCTCTGGCTATATCTGGCGCCGCGCAACTCCCGCCTACCCACGAGGCCTTGCCGAACGATCCAGGCCCGGTTTATGGCCCCCGGCTGGAGGGTTTCGACTATCCCTGGCCGATCGCGCTGTACCGCTTCCAGTCCCAGAGCCAGGGACTCGAGATGGCCTACATGGATGTGAAGCCAGCGCGGCCCAATGGGCGCGTCGCGGTCCTGCTGCACGGCAAGAATTTCTGCGCCGCCACCTGGCAGACGACTATCACCACGCTCGTTGAGGCCGGCTATCGTGTCATCGCACCGGACCAGATCGGCTTCTGCAAATCGAGCAAGCCAGCCCAGTATCAGTTCAGCTTCCAGCAGCTCGCCGGCAATACCCATGCGCTGCTCGAGTCGCTCGGCGTGAGCCGCGTGACGGTGATCGGCCACTCCACCGGCGGGATGCTCGGAATACGTTACGCGCTAATGTACCCGTCGCAGGTCGATCAGCTGGTTTTGGTAGACCCGATCGGACTCGAGGACTGGAAGGCACGTGGGGTGCCTTGGCAAAGCGTGGATGCCTGGTATCAGAGGGAGTTGCAGACCACGGCGGAACGCATACGATCTTACGAGCGCGCTACATATTACGCGGGCACTTGGGAGCCAAGTTACGAGCCTTGGGTGCAGATGCTGGCCGGCATGTATCGCGGCGCAGGACGTTCCCAGGTTGCCTGGGACTCAGCCCTACTGTACGACATGATCTACACCCAGCCGGTGGTCTACGAGTTTGGGGCGCTGCGTGTGCCCGTGCTGCTGATGATCGGCGACAAGGACACTACAGCGATCGGCAAGGATTTGGCTTCTCCGGAAGTACGCGCCACGCTCGGCAATTATCCCGCGCTCGGCAAAGCAGCCGCTGCGCAGATTCCTCACGCGAAGCTGGTTGAATTCCCCGATTTAGGGCACGCACCGCAGATCCAGGCGCCCGAGCGTTTCCACGAGGCGCTGCTGGAAGGGCTGCAGGCGCCCGGCACGCACTAGGGATCCAAGGTACTAAACGACACTTCTCACAACGCCGTTTCGGGCCAACCTCGAGTTTGTGATTGTCCGGAGTGGGCTGACCCAATAGCAGTGTTGCCAAGGGGGTGCCTGTGACCTTTCTAGAGCTGACGATTGGGCTTCCTATCACCTGCCATGGTGATTGCTGTCACTGCCATTTCCTTCCGACTGAGCGAGTGTCATAGAGGAGAGCTGGATGCTCCTCGCGTTACCGTCTCTTGAGCGCCCTCGATCGGTGCGACGCCGCCTGCCTGGCGCGGTCCGCCCGGCTACATGGGCTCTGTTTACCATCGCGCAACTTGGATTTCCTGCAGCTGCCCGCGCGGCAACCGAAGTGTTTGTCCCGGCAAGTGGAGGCCTGTGGACGGCTACGGTCCTCGCTATCGTGCTTATCAGTGCCATAGCCCTTTTTGGGAGACTAAGGATCCAGGCGGCCCGGCGCGAAACTGCCCGGGCCATGGAGCTTGCCGAGCACCGCGAGTACGAGCGCAATCTCGCCCAACGAGAGCTTCTGCGCCACCTGGAGCAGGAGCGCGAGCTCGACAAGGAGAAGATGCAGTTCGAGTCGCA
>JBKQKT010000750.1:0-4909 GCA_052147365.1 Candidatus Korobacteraceae bacterium
GCAGCTCGGGATACACTTCGTCGATGGCCGAGATGACGACCGCGTCTTCGATTGCGATGGCTATCCCGGGATCGAACCAGTGAGCGGGCTCGCGCACTTCGGGGCGAACGAAAGCCTCCGCTACTCCTCCTCCACTCGGTGCAAAGGATCCGAGCAGACCCTGAAGCACATGCGCCGGCTCGAGCCAGTCATGAGAGAGTTTGAGCTTCAGGGCGTTGTACCAAATAAGATAAAACCGGTAAGTGCCGGCTGGAACGCCCTTGAATGGTTTGCCGTTCAGCTCTTTCAAAAAGCCTGAGAGCTCCTTCTCAAAGATAGTGTTGCGCAGGGCTTCGCCGTCAAGCTGGGTGTTGCTAACGGTTTCCTGCCCAGAGACTTCGATCCGCACGGGGAGTGTGGTAGTGACGACAAAACCGATCTGGGCTGCAACGCGGTCGAAGGCCGCATCAATGGGTCCCTGGTTCTGGCGCATGACTCGGTATACCTGAATGAGATCATCGTAAAGGCGAATGACTGCAGGGTGGGCTGGTTCGCCCCAGTCCCTTAGCCGGGAGACTATGTCGCTCATATTTTCACCTCGCTCGGTAAGGACGCTAGCCTCGTCCGGTTGAGGCCGGAACCGCGATTGCTTGCCGGGCTAGGCGCAAGCCGGTTGTTCGCTGGTTCGGTCAGCTTCCGCCAGACGAGCGCGGAAGACATGGTAGGGGACCGGGGCTCGAGCAACTCCGAAGAGGTCCACCGTTTCCCAGCCGGAACCGGGACGGGTGAACTCGAGACCTGGAAGGAGGGGAAGTGAGATTTGCTCCGAGGCCACGTCAAGCGAAAACGGCTTGCTGGCGACAGGACAAGTAACAGAGGAAGTTTTCCGGGCGAAGGCGTCTTCCAGCCAATTCAGAATGCGCTCGCCGCGCACCAGCAACGAGCGGCTCTGTCGATCGACGCGCGAACGCGACTCACGAGCGAAGGCACGGATGGCAACCTCATCCGCGGGGTCGGTCGCGGCAACGAAATCGCAGATCTCGCAACAACGCTCGTAAGTGTCGAGGTTCGTCTGCTTGATGAAATTGCGAACGCCCGCGCGCAGCGTCTGGGTCAGCAGCTCGGGGTGGAAACGCCGCATGAGCTGAAAATAAAAGTCGACTTGCATGTTGAAATAGTGCAGGCCGAAATCGCTGAAGTTGCGATCGAAGAAAGCGTAATTGGCGATCTGGTGGAATGCCTCGGAACGCGCGTCTTTGAGGCGGTAGTCGTAACCAAACGCGTCGCCGAGAAGCCGCTTTTCGTGCAGCAGTTTGTACTCAAGACCGGTACCGGGGTAGGCTTCCGCGCGACAGAAATTGAAGGGATTCTCGTTATGGCGTTCCATGAACCGGAGGTTGACGATAATCTCATCCAGGACTGTGTCGGGCTCAAACATGAGCAGGTTGTAAGCGACATGAATGTCGAAGTCGTTCAGGATTCTGAGGGCATTGAGCACCTCTCCGACGGTTTGCTTTCGATTCAGGTTACGAAGGCCGTTCTCAGACGCGTTCTCGACTCCGAGGAAAACTCGGAAGAGGCCGAGGTCATCCAGAATGCGGATCGACTCTTCCGTAATACTGTCGGGCCGCGCCTTGACGGCAATCGCAATCTGGCCGACCCCGTTGCGGCGAAGCTGGTCACGAATGGCCGAGAAGCGCGCGGCAGCCTTGGCAGGGTTGGGCAGGAAGAAGTTGTCATCCTGGAAATTGAAGATGCGGATGCCGTGGCGGTGATATAGGTCGCTTACTTCGGCGACGATGCTATCGACACTGCGGATGCGAAACTTCTTTCCCCCACCGCGCTCGTACCAGGCATTGATACTGCAGAAAGCACACTCGCGCCAGCAGCCGCGACTGGTGAGAACGCTGGCAATCGGTTTGTCGAAGTAGGAATGGAAGGTGGTGCGTTTAGGCCAGGGCAGTTCGTCGAGTTTGTCAGGGTTCCCAATCGCCGGATTGGTTCTGGGCCGGCCCAAATCGTCGCGATAGCATAGGCCGGGTACGCGTTCAGGGTGGTCGAGATTCTCCGCCAGGCAGCACATGAGTTCCTCGCCCTCTCCCAGCGCGACGGAATTGAAGTCAGGGAACTCGGTGACCAGGCGCTCGCAATTGAACGATGCGAAAGGGCCGCCTGCGATCAAGTGTCCGCGAAATCCGGCTTCGCGGATTGCTTCGGCAAGACGGCAGAATTCGCGGCCTCGCGACGTAAAGACCATCGACAGCCCGACGATCTGCGGCTCGAACTCGAGAGCTTGCCGCACGGCGGATTTCTGGTCCTGTTCCGAATTGAAAGGGACGATGGCGACGCTGTGACCGTGTGATTCCAGGGAAGAAGCGATATAGCGCAATCCGAGGTTCTCTTCCAGCTCGGCACCCATGAGAGCAACCTTCATGGCGGCACCTCCGGTCGGATGGATAGCGATACTTTGCATTTTTGGGGACCTTATGACAGTGCGGGCACGCACCAATCACTGTGATTACGATCACCTTGCAGAGAGATATTTCTCAATGCGAGGTGTGATGCAGATTAGTTCCCGTCGGAGTACGGCTGGTTTGGTGGGGGACACGGAGTAAGGTAAGGTAGCGATTGCGTAATCTGCCCGCTCTTTCGCGGGTTGCCGGCTGGCAGGCGCTTCACCTGAAACTTGTCTCGCACGAAGCTGTTAGCGGTGCCGTCGACTGTCGAAGTCCAGGCGGAAAGAGGGTCGGTGGAGATCTTTACCCCAGGGGGCATTGGGGTCACCGGGGAATCCGATGCTGAACAATGTTAGGTCAATTGGGTTATGTCAATTGGGCTACGTCAACTGGGCTACGTCAACTGGCGGAGGTCAGACGTGGAGTTGAGCTGGGATAGTTTCCGGTTAGCCGACCGTCAAGTAGCTATCACGGGTGGCTGACCTACTTCCCTTAGCTTCTTATCCTATTTCGATACGTCATCCAACCAGTCGAATATGATCTGGTGCTCAAGACTCTCGTTGTTGACTCCGCAATGAGCCTCGCCGCCCTCCTTAGCGGTGATGATGTGCTGCGCCTTGGGACAGGTCAGTTTGTCGTAGAACTTCTGACCGTACACCGCCAGTTGCCCCTCGCCCTGTCCGCCAATATTGAAATACGGGCAGGTGAGCTTGTCCTCCAGACCCCGCAAGTTGTACTTACTCAGCCCGTCGATGAACGCCGCGATCGTTCCTCCGCCCGCGCCATGTCGATAACGTATGTCTCCCTGGGTGATAAACCTGCTCCCCACGGTCGACAGATCGATTTTGCTCTCAAGATCGCTGGGGCAAGGTTGATCTGCGGGTAAGCCGATCGCTCCCAGAACGACATTCTGCCAGTTCGGCAAGGTTGTGCTCGCAATGCAGGCCTTGATCCGCTTCTCGAAAGCGGCCGCCCGCGGCGCAAAGTAGCCGCCCAGGCTCCAGCCGACCAAGGCGAGGCGTTTCGGATCGACATCGGCGCGAGCGAGCACCCAGTCGCAAACGTATTTCAGTGGAACCTCCGTGTCCGGCCGGAAGAACAGCTCGGCACCGGGGTTCGAATAGATCGCACCGCGCTGCCCTGGAATCTCGAATAGTAAAGCGTTGTATCCGCGGCGAAGGGCCGCCGCGCCGCCGCCCCAGAAATAGAGTTCCTCGCCCAAGGAGTCGGCGCCACCCAGGCTCATCAACGTTGGTCGCGGCTTATTGCTCGCATTGGCCTTCAGAAAGTAGCCGGGAAGCGACTTCCCGTTCTCATACGGAATCCTGACGACCTCGAAGGGCGGGTCCATCAGTTTTCCGGCTTGCATAAAGCAATCCCGTTGGCGCTCCCAACCCGCGCGACACTTGGGATCGGTTGTGCATTGGTAAAAACCGACCTCGCGCCAGTATGACGACGCCCGCAGGAAGGCCTCGCGCGCACTGACCAGATGCCCGCCCGCAAGCGACTTCCGGGCGATCGCCTCCACCCGCTCGGCAGTGACGCGCCATGCTTCGGTATAGCTATCTTCTTTTTCGTCCTCGATGCGCGAGGCAGTCTCGTAGCACTCGCCGATCTCAGCCCCGTCATACGTGGTGCACCCCATCGTTCGCACGAACTGGAAATCGAAGTTGCCCTTGAATCGCCGCGGCATTCCGGCAGTGGCGCCAAACGTCAGTGGGGCGCCATTTTGAGCGGCTGGGGCGGTTGAGGTCTTGGAACCCGTCCCCTGTGTCTTCCCGCCATTAGCACTTCCCGATTCAGGAGTTGCATTTGGATTTGCCTTCGCTTCAGCCACGGGAGTCATTTCAGTCTTCTCCTGATCTCTTCTTTTTGAAGCTGCGCTTCGCGCGGGTTGTCTGGTTGGTGAAACCTCGCATGTACCTCGGAACTGTGGCACGGCGCTGACGAGTAAGCTGCCCACTTTTGCTCAAAACGCACCCAGTTTTGTCGGATTCGCGCGACTTCGCGCTCGTAGAGTTGCGGCAGCGTTAAGCCGTTTTTGAGCGCGAGGGGTCGCCAGTGAAAAAAATTGCGTGTTTGTCGCGACACGCTCTTTGTGGTGCTCCAGTCAAAGGGGACGCCCTCGGAGTCGGCGGTGTGGAGGCCCACTTCTCGAACCGCGCGAGAAGTGGGGCACCCCCAGTTTTGTTGATAAGCCCACCGCCGAACCGTCATCGATGTGCGACAGAAGGGATGTGCGACAGAAGTGATACAAATAGATCGGCTGACGGAACAACGGCCGGGCAAGACTCAGGAGCGACTCGGCTTGAATCTTTGGGCGGTACGCGGTCATCTTTAAGGCTTTGGAAGAAATCCCCTTAGGAATCATCGGAGGAAAAGAAAATGGCGCATGAACTACCCCCCCTGCCGTACGACTATACGGCGCTAGAACCTACTATCGATGAAAAGACGATGCACCTGCACCACGACAT
>JBKQKT010000751.1:0-2679 GCA_052147365.1 Candidatus Korobacteraceae bacterium
AGCTCGGTCATGGGCTACAGCATGTTGAGCGGCGTCAACGCTACCTATAGCTCCTTTTTCTTTATTTCCTTGAAGCCGTGGGAGGAACGCAAGACGCCCGAGACCAGTTACGATGGCGTCAAGGCCCACCTGGCGCAGGCTCTCTCCAAAGTGCCCTACGGAATTGCATTCTCCTTCCCGCCACCCGCGATTCCAGGCGTGGGAACGTCGGGAGGCGCCACCTTCATTCTGGAAGACCGCTCCGGCAGCGGCATTGATTTTCTAGCCAAGAACACCCAAATCTTCATGGCCGAGGCCCGCAAACGTCCGGAGCTGCAAGGCACCATGACGACCGCTTTGTTCGGCGTTCCCCAGGTCGGTGTTAACGTGGACAATGCCAAGGCGATGACCCAGCAGATTCAACTGAGCGGCCTCTACGACACCGTCCAGACGTTCATGGGCGGTTCGCTGATTAATTTCTTCAATCGCTTCGGTCTGCAATGGCAGGTGTATGTGCAGGCCGACGGCGACTTCCGCACCAAGGCGGAAAACCTGGGGAAGTTCTACGTCAGGAATGCGACCAACGAGATGGTCCCGCTGAGCACCTTAACCAGCACCTATCCGCGCGCTGGCGCCGAGTTCGTCATGCGCTACAACTTGTTTAACTGCGTGCAGATCAATACCAACGCCGCGCCGGGTTACAGTTCCGGTCAGGCCATGGCCGCTCTGGAGGACGTCTTCCACAAAACCATGCCCCCGCAGATGGGCTTCGACTACAGCGGTATGTCATACCAGGAGCAGAAGGCGGCGCAGGGCGTTTCGCCCGGCACCATCTTTGGGCTGGCGTTCTTTATCGTCTTCCTCATTATGGCGGCGCAGTACGAAAGCTGGACGCTCCCCTTCAGCGTGCTGTTGGGAGTCCCGATCGCCGTCTTCGGAGCGTTCATTACCCTCTTCTACCGCCATCTCGATAACAACGTGTACGCGCAGATCGGACTGGTCATGCTCATCGGTCTGTCAGCCAAGAACGCCATTCTGATCGTAGAGTTCGCCAAGTTGGAATACGACAATGGCAAGCCACTCGTCGACGCTGCTCTTACGGGCGCGAGGTTGAGACTGCGGCCCATCCTGATGACGGCATTTGCCTTCATCCTGGGCTGCGTGCCGCTGTGGAGAGCTTCCGGCGCCGGCGCCATCTCGCGGCAGGTGCTGGGCACTTGCGTGATCGGTGGCATGATGGCCGCGACCCTGCTCGCCGTGTTCTTCATTCCCGTGAGTTTCGACGTCGTGGAGCGTTTTGGATTATGGATATCGGGTGGAAAACACGAGCCGCAAAAAACGGGAACTGAGCCGGTCCCGGAAGGAGCGGGCGATGACTAACAAGAAAACATTTGCTGTCGCCCTTTTGCTCCTCACCCTCTGCGCTTGCAAGGTCGGCCCCAACTATAAGCGCCCGGCGCTCAACGTCCCCGACCAGTACCGCAACGCGCCGGAGCTCACCACGCAGGCGCCGAGCGGCGACCAATTCGCCCAAATGAAGTGGTGGACCGTTTTCCAGGATGAAACCCTTCAGGCCCTCATCAAGGAAGCGCTGGCCAACAACTACGACATGAAGATTGCCGCCTCGCGTGTTCTGCAGGCCAATGCCAACTTGGGTATTACCCGCGCCAATCAGTTCCCGCAGGTGAACGGAAGCTTCGGCATTACCAACGAGCACAACTTTGAATTTTATGGCAAGAACTCACCCACCTTTGATATCGCCAACCTGTCGCTTTCCTACATCGTGGACTTCTGGGGGCAATATCGCCGCGCCACCGAAGCGGCGCGCGCCACCCTGCTGGCCAGCAAGTACGGTCAGGAGGTGGTACAGGTCACGCTGATCTCATCGGTGGCCAGCAACTACTTCCTGCTGCGCCAGTACGATTCCCAGCTCGACTACGCCAAGCAGACCGTAGCGACCGACAAAGAGATCCTGAAGCTGAATGAAATCAAGTTCCATGGCGGCGAGAGCGCCATCACCGATGTCTACCAGGCTCAGACGCTGCTGGAACAGTCGGAAGCGGAGGTCATCTCGCTGCAACAGGCCATTCCGCAGACGGAAAACAACATCAGTATTCTGCTGGGAAGGAACCCCGGGCCGATCGCGCGCGGGCTGACCTTGGTGGATCAGCCGCACCTGCCCGAAGTGCCGGCGGGACTGCCTTCTTCGCTGCTGCAACGCCGGCCTGACGTGCGCCGCTCGGAAGAGAACCTGGTCGCCGCCAATGCCAACGTCGGCGTCGCCAAGGCCGCATTCTTTCCGCAGATTTCCCTCACCGGTATCTTCGGCGCGCAAAGCACTGCCATTACCAGCTTCCTGCAGGGCCCCGCGACCATCTGGTCACTGGGCGGCCAGGTCGTGCAGCCGATCTTTCAAGGCGGCCGCATCAGGTCCGGTTACCGCTTGGCCTGGGCGCAACGCGACGAAGCCGAGCTCACCTACAAGCAGACTGTGTTGCAGGCCTTCGGCGATGTCTCCAACAGCCTCGTCGGCTACTCCCAGTCGCGGCTGTACCGCATGAAGATTGAGGAGCAGACCAACACCTACCACGAAATGGCGCGCCTGGCCAACGTGCGCTTCCAGGGCGGCGTCACCAGCTTCCTCGAAGTGCAGTATTACGAACAGCAATACTTCACCTCCGCGCTGAACCTGTCGCAGGC